>DATCIC010000478.1:0-8255 GCA_036508025.1 Rhodoferax sp.
GGCGAAGCCAAATGCGAAGCCTGCCACGTCTCCGTGCCGGTCGGTAAAAAGAGCCTGTCCAAAATCCAGCGCGCCGAGAACGAAAAGCTCGACGGCATGATCGGTATCGGCTCCCACTCACGTCTGGCTTGCCAGGCGATCTTGGGCGAAGAAGCCGTGACCGTGCAACTGCTCTGACCGCAAGACCCCACCATGGCCGAAGCGCAGCCCCTCCCCGTGCGTCGGGTGTTCGATGTCGCCATCGTCGGCGCCGGCCTGTGTGGGCTGGCGCTGGCACGCCTGCTCACCGGCCGCGGCCTGGAGGTGCAGGTGATCGAAGCGCGCGAACGTTTAGGCGGGCGCGTGTACACCGAACACTGCGAATTTACCGGCCAGGCGCTGGACCTCGGCCCCACCTGGTTTTGGCTTGATACCGAGCCGCGCATCGCCGCGCTGCTGACCGAACTGGGCCTGGCCAGCAGGCCCCAACATGACCCGGGCGACGCGCTTTGGCTCACCGACCCGAATCGCGAACCGGACCGCCGCATCGAGCCCGGCGGTTTGCACGTCGGTGCCCGCCGCATCGAAGGCGGTGCGGCCCGCTTGGTGGACGCTCTGGCGGCCACGCTGCCAAGCGGCAGCATTCGCACCGGCGTGGCACTGCAAGCGCTGCGCGACCGGGGCGCGTTCATCGAGTTGCTGCCAAGCACCGGACACCCGATCCGGGCGCGCCAGGTGGTGCTGGCATTGCCAGCGCGCCTAGTGCACGAGAAAATTCAATTTGATCCACCGCTGCCCACCAGCGTATGGGAGGCGTTGGCCGCCACACCCACCTGGATGGCTGCGCGAGCCAAGTCGGTGACGACGTTTGCCCAGCCGTTTTGGCGCACGGCAGGCCATTCCGGCAACGCCTTTGTGCGCCATGCCCAAGCCGTGCTGGGCGAGGTGTTTGATGCGAGCGAAGGCAAGGCCGGCGCTTTGGGCGGCTTTGTCGCCCTGAACGCGGCGCAGCGCGCAAATTTCAAGCGTGGCCTGCCGCTGCTGATCGATAGCCAACTGACCCAACTCTTTGGCCCGCAGACGCAAGACGGTCACCCGTTCCTGCAAGACTGGGCCACCGAGCCCTGGAGTTGCAGCGCTCTTGATCGCGCCAGCCCGCCCGAGCCACCACTGAGCGACCCCCTGCTGCGCCAGCCGTTGTGGGCGGGCCGGGTGTTTCTGGGCGGCAGCGAGACGGCTGCCCACGGTGCGGGCCACATGGAAGGCGCACTGGAATCCGCAGACCGCATTGCCCACGCCGTGTGTCGACCGAATGCGAAGGTGCGCAGTGCCCCGGCGCAAGACGGCATCCGCGACACCCGCAGTACGGCCATTGGTACCTTTGCCGCCAGCGTGCTGGCACTGCGCGGCATGGCGCCGGAACGCTATCGCCTGCACCTCACCCGCCTGCTATCGGGCCAGCAGTTTGAGCAACTGACACAACGCGCCTTGCTGGCCACAGCCGATCAGGTCTACAGCGAGGCCCTGGCCCACCTCGACCATCTGCTGCCTGCGCTGGATGCGGCCAGCGCCGAGGTAGCCAGCGGTCGTCATGCGCTGACTGCCGTGCTGCTGGCACCCTTCGAGGGCTGGAACAAGGGCTTGCTGGATGCCGCGCTCAGCTTTAACTGCACCTCCTGTGCGCTGTCCAGTTTTCCGCGGGAACACCAGCCCGATGCCGAGACGCTGCGCGCCATCACCCTTGATCTGGCGGCCGCCTGGCGCGAGTTCGCGCTCGAACTCAACACCCGACTGCTGGTGGCATCCGGTAGTGCGGAGATCGTTTAACGCTCAATGACACACATCATCAACAGTGCCCTGCTGCGCGGGCCGAGATGCCGGAGCTGGACTGGTCGGGCGGAACGCCATGCGCCGGCGCTGTTTCGAATGACGGCGTGATCACCACGCGGTCACGCGTTGTGAGCAAATCGCTATAAATATAGGAGCTACTTACGCAGGTGGGTCGGTGGCTACAGGTACTTTTTGCATATAATATTTCAATATCACCTTGAGCACATGGGTGCCCCACTTTCGCATGAACATTGAACCGCTCTCATCGCTCAACGAAATTCTCCCTGTGCTGACAGGCTGCAATTTGCCGGTGGCCGATATTTTGGCGGCCTCGCCTCCACAATTCTTTGGTATCCGGGTCACCGGCGTCCTGGTTGCGGTTGTTGGCCTGGAACTGTTTCAGTCCACCGGCTTGCTTCACTCTCCCGCCTTTCGCGGGCGTGGACTTGCCCAAGAATTGGTGGCCTTTGCAGAGGCCTTTGCCGCCGCGCATGGCGCTCGGTCTCTGTGTCCACCACGAGTGGCGGCTAACTGGCACCCAATCCTCAGGTCCAAGTTCAAGGACCGTCTCACCTCAGTCATGGTCAGCTCACATGCAAAAGGCCCCGAAGGGCCTTTTCTACAGCACGACTATGTCGCGACAGACCCTCACTTCATGGCAGCGCGCTTGACTGCTTTTGTAGGAGCTGCAGCTTTGGGAGCTGCCTTGGCAGCGACCTTCGCCTTCGGTGCGGCAGGCTCAGGAGCTGCAGGAGCGGCTTTGAGTGCAGTACGCTGATCATGCAGCGCAGTGATTTCTGCATTGATCTTGTCCTTGCGTTCGGTCAGCTTCGCAATGCTGCTGCTCAGCTTTGCAATCGCCTGGGCGGTTTTGGACACAGCTGCCTTTTTTGCAGCTGGCTTAGCCGTGGGCTTAACCACCTTGGCCGGGGTCTTCACTTTCGGAGTTGCTGCAGCCTTGGGGCCGCTTTCTTCGCAGTTGCCATTTTCTGATTTCCTTTTTTTGAGCTGGCAAAGTTGTTTTTGCCAGTGCCGGTATTGTCATCAATTTTTCAGGCGCCTTCGATTTGTCTCTTCTGGCTTCAATGAGCACCTGACCGTGCAAACTGCGCTGCATCCAACTGAGCGCTCTTCAAGCGCTTTGTTTTTTCAATGACAACGCGGGCCAGCCGAGTCGCGCTTTGGACGCACTACATTTTCTGGGCCATCGCCAGCAGCTCGATCGCCATCGCATCCACGTCATGTTGGTACAGATAGACCGGACGCTGGATTTCCTGCCCCCAGCTCTCGAACTCCAGGCAAGCAAAACAGGGGTACTTGCCAGGCGGCGGGTGCTGGACGTCCGCAAAGCGCCCTTCTTCTCCTTTTATCCAAAGCTTCCAGGACGCTGGACTGGTCCGTAGTTTCATCACTTGATCCTCCTGTGCGAGCTCGTCATGGCCCCTAATTGGCATCGGCGGCAACGCTGACCCATCCGTGTTATTTTTGGAATTTGGACTGATTTTGGCGGGTAGGACGCTTGAAAAGGCATCAGGAAATAGTCAAATAATTGTTAGTTATCAATAACTTACGTTAATTTTCCACATCAAACCGAGTTCAAAACTCAGTGATAAAAATTCAAAACTCCCCGGGAATCGACAAATTGTCTAGTTTTGACTCTGAATCTATCAAGCGCATTGAACTTCTGAATTAGCACTCTCTCTCATAGAGTGCTAGTATTAGAAACATGAGAAAAAGGAGTTCTGGCATGTCTTATCAATCTGGTGTTTCCGGTGCTGCCGTGGCTGTGGTCAACCCGTGGTCAATGGTGCCCGCGCTGGGTAATCTTGACGCTTATATTTCTGCGGCCAATCGCCTGCCCATGCTCACCCTTGAGGAAGAGCAGGAGTTTTCGCGCAAGTTCAGACAAGACAACGATCTGGCGGCTGCCGGCAAGCTGGTGCTGTCGCACTTGCGGTTGGTGGTATCGGTCTCGCGCCAGTACCTAGGCTACGGCCTGCCGCACGGCGACCTGATCCAGGAAGGCAATGTGGGACTGATGAAAGCCGTCAAACGCTTTGACCCCGATCACGGTGTGCGCCTGGTGAGCTATGCGCTGCACTGGATCAAGGCCGAGATCCACGAGTACATCCTGAAAAACTGGCGCATGGTCAAGGTGGCGACCACCAAGGCGCAGCGCAAGCTCTTTTTTAACCTGCGCTCCATGAAGCAGCGCTACAAGTCCGATGACGCTGCCGCCGACCTTGGCACCCACCGCGACACACTGAACGAAGACCAGATTGACGCGATGGCCCTTGAGCTCAGGGTCAAGCGCGAAGAGGTCATGGAGATGGAAACCCGGCTCTCGGGGGGTGACGTGCTGCTCGACCCCAGCGCCTCGGACGACGGTGATGAGGCGTTTGGCCCGATTGCCTACCTGACCGATACCCGGCACGAACCCACGGAAATGATCGAGGCGCACCAGCGTGACGTACTGGCCAGCGATGGCATTGCAACGGCGCTGGAAGCGCTCAACGAGCGCAGCCGGCGCATCGTGGAGGAGCGCTGGCTCAAGGTCAACGACGACAACTCGGGCGGCATGACACTGCACGAACTGGCCGCGGTATATGGCGTCAGCGCCGAGCGCATTCGCCAGATCGAGGTGGCGGCGATGAAGAAAATGAAGAAGACCCTGGCCGAATACGCCTGATCCCGGCTCAGAGCCCCACAAAGCCCCTGCCTGTCCCGTCCGCAGGGGCTTTTTGCATTCAGTCGCCAGCCATACCGGGCTTCACTGCAACAAGAGCTTGATGTCAGCCGCCAGCACCGCGGCGCCGCTGCCATAACGGCTGTACAGGCGCAATTTGCCCTGCGTGTCGTACACGTAGCTCCCGGCCGAATGGTCCATGGAGTAGCTGGTGGGCGTGGGGCCCTCCACTTTTTTGTAGTAGACCTTGTAGTCTTTGGCCAGCACCGCCAGCTTGTCAGGGGTGGTGTAAAGCGCCAGAAAGGTCGGGTCAAAGGCTGCCATATAGCCTTTGAGCACTTCGGGTGTGTCACGCGCGGGATCAACCGTGACGAACAAGCCCTGCACGCGTTCGCCATCCTTGCCCAACAAGCGCTTCACCTCGGCCAGTTCAGCCATCGAGGTGGGGCACACCTCCGGGCACTGCACATAACCGAAGAACATCACCACCACCTTGCCAGCAAAGTCCTTGAGTGTCCTGGGCTGGCCATTGTGGTCGGTCAGGGCAAAATCTTTGGCGTAATCGGCGCCGGTGAGGTCAATCCCGGCAAAACTCGGTTTTTTCTCAGAGCAAGCAGTAATAATGGCTGTAGCCCCCGTCAATAGGGAATAAGTAGCTATTATTTTTAGAGCGTTTCGTTTATTCATGTTAATCAGTTGGTGACAGGGCTTGTTCGCTACACGTAACTACGGTCTGTCCCACAAGGTTTATAGAACGTAATGATCCAGCAGCAAGGCGGCAAACAGCAGGCTCAGGTGGATCAGTGAGAAGCGAAAGGTTTTGCGGGCCAGCAAGTCCGAGTAATCACGCCAGAGATAAAAGGCATACAGACAAAAGCCAAGATTCAAAACCACGGCTGCAATCAGGTAAAGCCAGGAACTCATGCCATAGATATAGGGCATCAAACAAGCAGCAAACAGAATGAAGGTGTAGAGCAGCACCATCAGCCGCGTGAACTCATTGCCGTGCGTCACTGGCAGCATCGGCAGGCCCGACTTGCGGTAGTCCTCCACGCGGTACAAGGCCAGTGCCCAGAAGTGCGGTGGCGTCCACAGGAAAATAATCAGAAACAAAATCAGCGCCTCCGGCCCGACGTTGCCCGCCATGGCGGCCCAGCCCAGCACCGGCGGCATGGCGCCCGAGGCGCCGCCAATGACGATGTTTTGCGGCGTCAGCGGCTTCAAAATGACGGTGTACACCACCGCATAGCCGATAAATGTGGCAAAGGTTAGCCACACGGTCAGCGGGTTGACCCAAAAATACAGCAGTGTGGAGCCCGCTGCGCACAACACCGCCGAGAACAGCAAGGTCTGCCAATCCGCCAGCTCACCACGGGCGGTCGGGCGCCAGGCCGTGCGCTTCATCTTGGCGTCGATGCTCTTTTCAACAATGCAATTGAAGGCCGCCGCGGCCCCCGCCACCAGCCAGATACCCAGGCAGGCCACCAGTGCCCGTGTGAGCTCGGCCCAGGTGGGCACACCGGGTACGGCCAGCACCATGCCAATCAAGGCACAAAACACAATCAACTGGATCACGCGCGGTTTGGTCAGAGCATAAAACTGCTTGATGACCGAGACCTCAACACTCAGAACATTGACGCTCATGCGGTCGGTCTCAATGCCGTGAAATCTGGCACGACCGGCGCCCTGGCGCTGCTGCCCGTGCGACTCGCCGCCACGGTCCACGTCAGGACAAGCACCAGCGCACCCGCGCCGCCGGTGTGCAAAACGGCAGCCAGCAAAGGCCAGTCCAGCACCACATTGCTCAGGCCCGTCGCCAGTTGCAGTCCAACCAGTGCAGCGATCCAGCGCGACGGGTTGCGCAGCGCGAGCACGCGGTTCATCCGCCAGGCCAACACACCGAGCAGCGCCAACACCAGGAACGCCATCAAGCGGTGAACATAGTGAATGGCCGTCAGTGCCGCAAAGCCGATGTACTCGCCAGCCGCAGTGAAACCGAGTGGGCGCCAGAGTTCAAAACCTTCCGAGAAGTCCATTAACGGCCACCAACTGCTCTGGCACTTGGGGAAATCGGTGCAGGCCAGCACGGCGTAATTGGTGCTGACCCATGCACCCAGAGCGGCTTGCAGCACCAGCAGTGCAAAAGACAGCCCCAGCAGCCAGCGCAAGCCAGGGGAAAGGGCAACCGGTGTGACCTTGCCTTCGAGCTGTGCAAACTGCACGGCCTGCACGCACAGCAGGGCCAACAAAACCAAGCCACCGAGCAAGTGCAGGGTCACGATGGCGGGAAAAAGCTTCATCGTGACAGTCAGCGCGCCAAAAGCACCCTGAATGCACACCCAGAGCAAGGTCATCGTGGGCCACCATGGGCTGATCGGCTGCACCTGCATATGGCGCCCACCGGCACTGCGACCCAGCCAGGCCACTGCCGTCAACACAAAAATTAACACGCCGACACTGGTGGCCAGGTAGCGGTGAATCATCTCCACCCAGGCTTTGCCGGACGTCACCGGGCCAGTGGGCATGGCGCTTTGGGCAGCCGCAATCGCAGCATGCGCCCCAACCGGACTGGCGTTGCCGTAGCATCCCGGCCAGTCCGGGCAGCCCAGCCCGGAGTCGGTCAAGCGGGTAAAGGCCCCAAACATGACCAGATCAAAGGTGAGGAACAGGGCCAGCAGCGTCAACGCCTGAACCCGGCCCAAGGGAGAGGCGCGCCGATGCCGAAACCACACCCACGTCATGGGAGCCAGGGCCAGCATGGCACCGCCGAACATCATCCGCACCAGCGGCGACAGATCGTAAAGGGCTTGCACCGTCATGGCGTTGCTACTTGGCATTTTCACCCCCCCTCTCAGTCAAAGGCACGCGCCCCGCCTGATCCCACGAACTGGAGGCGCGCAGCAGCCGCTCCAGGTCCCGCTTGACCTTGGCCACGCTGGCCAGGTCAAGATCGGCCGGAAACCGCATCATCCAGTTGCCCAACGGGTCTACCAAATACAAATGCTCCGCCAGCTGATGACCGCCAGCCGGTGCCAGCCAGTTTGAGAGTGCTTGCCTATCGGCGCGCAGCACCGTGGCTTCCTTCAAGGCAGGCAGCAGTTGCTCGGGCACGGGAGCGGCGTCGGGAATCAACCAGACCCAGTCCACCCGATCTTTGTCTTTGCCCAAGCCCTCGCGCAGCTGGCGTTGCAGGTACAAATGGCGGCGACAGAGGTCATCGCAGGCACCGTTGGCCACGCTCAACAACAGCCATTGCCCTTTCAGCGCCTTGAGACTGCTGGTCTGCCCGGTCAGGCTGACCACGGTCTGATCCGGCAAAGGGCGCTGCGGCTCAATCAACTCACCGAAATTGCGCCGACCTTCCGGCCTGAGAACGTAGAAAGTCAAATAGGAGGCCACCACCGGTGCGGCACAAACCAGCAACACGACCAGCATTTTCCAGCGTCCAGTGCCGGTGCGCCGGGCGTGCGCGTCCAGGGCGCACGCCGGTGAAGGCAGGGTATGAACCGTCAAGCCCAGTGGCTGATCGCCGACAGCGGCGGCCCGACGAAGGGAGGCTTCAGGCGCGGCGCGGGTAGATGAATCGTCTAACAATTTGGAACCAGACATAAAGAATCGCAATCAGGCTGCTCAAGGCAAACCATTGGAAAGCATAACCGTAATGTTTTTCTACGCCGACTGCAGGCCGCGGCCAGTCACGCATCATTCCATCGTTGGCTACTCCCGTTTGCTGCACCGACACCGGCAGGAGTGCCAGACC
>DATCIC010000479.1:0-4655 GCA_036508025.1 Rhodoferax sp.
GCCAGGGCGTGCTGGCGATCGAGCGCGGTATTGAAATCGGCCATGTGTTCTATCTGGGCACCAAATACAGCCAGGCCATGAACGCGACTTTTCTGGATGTCAACGGCAAGCCGCAGTTCATGGAAATGGGTTGCTACGGCATTGGCATCACGCGCCTGCCGGCTGCGGCCATTGAGCAAAACCATGACGAGCGCGGCATCATCTGGCCGGACGCCTTGGCGCCCTTTACCGTGGTGCTGTGCCCGATCAGCCCGGAGCGTTTCCCCGATGTCAAAGCCGCCTCTGACAAGCTCTATGACGAACTGCTGGCCGCCGGTGTCGATGTGATTCTGGATGACCGCGGCGAGCGCCCGGGCGCCATGTTTGCCGACTGGGAGTTGATTGGCGTGCCGCACCGCGTGACCATTGGCGATCGGGGGCTGAAAGCGGGCGAGGTGGAATACCAGCATCGCCGCGATGCAAAGGCCACCAACGTGCCCGTCGCCGACATCCTGGCTTTGATCCAGTCCAGACTCAGCGCGTGATATTACCGGGGGCAACGGCCGTGGTTTCAAGGCGAATGTGCCTCTGGCCCTTGCTGAGCGGGCTTGGACTGCTTTCAATACATGAGCATGTGGCGGCTGGACGGCAGGCGGAGGAGCCGCTGGTGGACTCGGTGCGCAGTGCCCTGAGTTCAGCGATTGCCAACCATGCGCCGCCCGTGCCGGAGTTCCTTGACACCGAGTCGCGCCTGGCCTACCTGCGCTGGTTGGGGGCCATGAGCGACCGGTTGCGCAAAAAGAAGCCGGACTGGAACGTGCGCCGCGAGTTTCTGCAAACCATCTGGTATGAGAGTCGCCGTGCCGGGCTGGACCCGGCGCTGGTGCTGGGTCTGGTGCAAGTGGAGAGCAACTTCCGAAAATTTGCGGTCAGCAGCGTGGGCGCTCGTGGCTACATGCAGGTGATGCCGTTCTGGACGCGTGTGTTGGGCGACGGCGACGCAGGCAAGTTGTTTCACATGCAGACCAACCTGCGCTTTGGCTGCGTCATCCTGCGCCACTACCTGGACCGCGAACGAGGCGACCTGTTCCTGGCGCTGGGCCGGTACAACGGTTCCCGCGGCAAGGCGCCGTATCCAAACGCCGTGTTTGGTGCCACCCGGCAGTGGCAAGGCTGAAGCAATTAACTGGCTTTGGCCGCCAGCGCTTGCTGCAGTTCCCCGTTCTGGTACATCTCCATCATGATGTCGGCGCCGCCGATGAACTCGCCCTTGACGTAAAGCTGGGGGATGGTCGGCCAGTTGCTGTAGTCCTTGATGCCGGCACGAATCTCTTCGTCTTCGAGCACGTTGACGGTCTTGATGGTCTTGGGATCGACGCCACAGGCTTGCAAAATCTGGATCGCGCGGCCGGAAAAGCCACACTGGGGAAAGGTCGCGTTGCCCTTCATGAAAAGCAGGACCTCGTTGTTTTTAACCAGGTCGTCAATGCGTTGTTGTGTGTCGCTCATGTCAGATAAGTCCTTGATAAAGAGGGCGTGATTATTTCACCTTCGCGCCCGCCGCTGCGCGGGTAACCCTGCAGGGCACATGGGTTGCGCTTGGATGCTATTAAAAAGAGAGTTGTTCGCGCACTGTCCACGGGGGCCAGGCGCAAACTCTCACAGAGAAGCAGCGACTGCCCCGCCGTGCGCATTCAGTTTAAGTTCAATCTGTCAATGGGCGAAAATCACACCCTGATAATGACCTTAGCAACACAAGCACATCTATGAAAATCGAAAAAAATACCGCCGTCACCTTGCGCTATAAGCTGGCCGACCGCCTGGGCAAGCTGCTGGAGCAAAGCCAGGAGCCGATGGTTTACCTGCACGGCGGCTACGACAACACGTTTCCGAAGCTGGAAGCGGCCCTGGAAGGAAAAATGCCCGGCTTTCAGACCACACTGGACCTGCAGCCGCAGGACGCCTTCGGTTTACGCGACGAGAGCCTGGTGCAGACCATCCCCAAGACCCAGTTTCCACCGGGTGTGAAGGTTGGCGGCCAGTTGCAAAGCCAGGGCGCCGACGGACAAGCGCAGGTGTTCACCGTGATGAAGATCAAAGGTGACACCGTCATGCTCGACGGCAATCACCCGATGGCCGGCAAGGCCTTGCGGCTGAGCGTCACCGTGACCGAGGTTCGCGCAGCCACGGAGGAAGAGATGACACATCGCCATGTGCATGGCGAGCATGGGCACCACCACTGAGCGCTGGCAACCCGAGCTGCGAGAAGCCTGGCAACAGAATTGATGTCCTCCGTGTCCAGGGGGCGGTCAAGCAGATTGTCCAGTTGAAATTGATCAATGGAAGATCGAATAGAAGCAACACATTGTGTCGAATCGGTCGATCAAGCTCTTCGTCCGGCCTTAATCCGGTGGCACACGCCCACCGCTGCAGCGTTCAATGCCGCTCAAATCCCGCCGTGACTGCACGTCATGCAGGCCGGCGTCCAGCAACAGGGCGCGCACCTTTGCGGCCTGGTCGTAGCCGTGTTCCAGCAGCAGCCAGCCGCCAGGATTCAAATGGGCCGGGGCCTGGGTGATGATCTGGCGGATGTCATCCAGGCCGTCGGCACCACTGGCCAAGGCTTGCAGCGGCTCAAAGGTGAGGGCGTCCAGGTGCTTGTCCTGCGCGGCAATGTAGGGCGGGTTGGAGACGATGGCGTGAAAACGGGCGTCCGGCTGTGCCAGGCCTGCAAACCACGCGCCCTGGCTGAACTGCACCTCCAGTCCCAGACGCTGGGCGTTGGCTCGAGCCACGGCCAGTGCGTCTTCGCTGTAGTCAATTGCGCTCACCCGCAGCTCAGGCCGCGTTGCCTTGAGCGCCAGCGCGATGGCGCCGCTGCCGGTGCCGAGGTCAAGCACGGTGGGTGCAGCGTCGGTTGGGGCTTGCAGCACGTCCAGCGCCCATTCCACCAGCGTCTCCGTGTCGGGCCGCGGCACCAGCACACGGGCGTCCACCGCCAGGTCCAGGCCAAAGAACTCCTGGTGGCCGGTAATATAGGCCAGCGGCTCACTGGCGGCGCGGCGCCGCACACCGGCATCCAACGCGGCTTGCGCGCTTGGCGGCAGTTCGTCCGTGTCGTGGGCCAGCAGCCAGGCCCGCTCCTGGGCCGGCTTGCCGAGCGCGTACAGCAAGAGCAACTGCGCTTCGAGCCCGGCCAGGCCATGGGACTGGGCTTGGCGCAGGGCTTGCGAGATGGTCAGCATGGTCACCGCATGTTAATTTGCTATAAAAAATATAGCTGCTTAGGCAGTGTGGACGGTGGCTACAGGCCAATTTGTCATATAAAAATGGCAAATCAAGCGCCCGCGCCCAGTTCCAGCGCTGCCAGCTGCTGCGCCGCCTCGAAAGCTTGCAGCGCCTGCACCACGTCGTCCAGGTCGCCTTCCATGATGGTGAGCAGCTTGTACAGCGTCAGGTTGATGCGGTGGTCGGTCAGGCGCCCTTGCGGAAAGTTGTAGGTGCGGATGCGGTCGCTGCGGTCGCCGCTGCCAATCAGCCTCTTGCGCTCGGCGGCGTCTTTGGCCGCGCGTTCGCTGCGGTCTTTTTCGTGGATGCGGGCGGTCAGCACCTTGAGTGCTTGCGCCTTGTTGCTGTGCTGACTGCGCCCGTCCTGGCACTCGGCCACAATGCCGGTCGGCAGGTGGGTGATGCGCACCGCCGAGTCGGTCTTGTTGATGTGCTGGCCACCGGCGCCGCTGGCGCGGTAGGTGTCGATGCGCAGGTCGGCCGGGTTGATGGCAATAGCCACTGCTTCATCGGGCTCGGCCAGCACCGCCACAGTGCAGGCGCTGGTGTGGATGCGCCCTTGCGTTTCGGTGACGGGCACACGTTGCACCCGGTGGCCGCCGGACTCGAACTTGAGCGCGCCGTACACGTTGTCGCCGTCAATCTTGAGCACCACTTCCTTGTAGCCGCCCAGTTCGCTGAGCGATTCGCTGATGATCTGGGCCTTCCAGCCGTGGCGCTCGCAGTAACGCGTGTACATGCGCAGTAGATCGCCCGCAAACAGGGCCGATTCGTCACCGCCGGTGCCGGCGCGGATTTCGACGAAGGCGTTGCGCGCGTCGTCCGGGTCTTTGGGTAGCAGCATGCGCTGCAGCTCGCCTTCGAGTTTTTGCAGCTCGGCACTGGCGCTGTCGATTTCTTCCTGCGCCATCGCCGCCATGTCGGGGTCGTCGGTTGAGGAGCGCAGCAGTTCCTGGGCGCCGCTCAGGTCGGCTTCACATTGCTGGTAGCGGGCCCAGCGCCCGGCCACGGCCAAGACTTCGGTGTGCTCGCGCGACAGCAGCAGAAACTGCTTCATGTCTTTCATGATGTCTTCGCGAGACAGCAAGAATTCGAGTTCTCCCAGGCGGTCGGTATAGCGGGCGAGTTGTTGGCGCAGGAATTGTTTCATGGGGTGATCAAAAGGTTGCTCGGCAAGGGTGCGCGCTTGGCTTCGACAGGCTCAGCCCGAACGGTACAGACAACTCTGTGCGGGAAAAAACTACCGTTCACCCTCAGCTTGGCCTGTCCTGAGCTTGTCGAAGGGTCGAAGGGCTGGCGGGTGTGTCGACGAGCGTCGCTAACGCTCTTTGCGCAAGAAAAAGTGCTGGATGGCGGCGCTGGCCCGCTCACGCGCGGCGGTGTCGCTG
>DATCIC010000480.1:0-5649 GCA_036508025.1 Rhodoferax sp.
TTCCTGTACCCCTGGGACAAGCGCGAGCCTGAAAAGCCCGGCAAGCTGCGCCTGATGTACGAAGCCAACCCCATGGCCTGGCTGATAGAACAAGCCGGCGGCGCCGCCAGCACCGGCAAACAGCGCATTCTGGACATTCAGCCCGGCAAACTGCACGAACGCGTGAGTGTATTTTTGGGCTCCAAAAATGAAGTGGAACGCATTGCCCGCTACCACGGCGAGGCGTAAACAGCCCGCTATAATTGACAGCTTAAGCCGGTGTAGCTCAGTCGGTAGAGCAGCTCATTCGTAATGAGAAGGTCGGGTGTTCGATTCATCTCTCCGGCACCAAATGCAAAGGCCCCTAGCTGTCATGGTTAGGGGCCTTTTCATGTAACTAACGCGTAACCTTCCTGTTAATCCTTTCCGGATACGTCTTTTCCCGCAAGTGCACTAAATGACACGGTAGATGTAAGCGTCCTCAATAAGTTGTCCATTAATGACGTTTCTCGAGAACCGAATGCCGGAAATTCCAGGGCCAGTGGCAACAGCCGATCTCAGCAGAGCAAAGAGCGGCGTCTTTTCATCCACGACAGAGATGTCTTTCATTCCCAAAGGGTTCGCTGTCGCTGGAAGCCTGCGCATAGCCGACTGTATCTTTCGATAGACAGCCTTTGGACCATGCAAGCGGACCTCAGGCGTAACTATCACAAGGCGCCAAATCCGATCCTCAGGAAGAAGAAGCCAAAATCCGCCACTGACCAGCAGATTGAGTTTATCAAGCGTGAATATCAGCTCTTTACCTGAGGCAATCATCTCAGGGGTTAGCTGCTCACCTACCAGTATTTCTTCAGCCATGAGAGCAATCCGTGGGTTCGCGCCGTGCAGGCAGAGTGAAGATCGCGGGCTTGAGATTCAGAAGTGGAGACGATGTATCTAGTAGTCTCGTTCCAATCTTTCACAACCGCCCAATTTACGTCGAGAGCAGGAGTAGATTTCCTTGCCGCTTCGAAAGTGGTCTATAAGCCCGCTGTTTGCATCAATGATTTTAAATCGTGAACGAAGCTATCGTTAGCCTGCTTTTTGTTTGGAAAGTCGTAGCGTTTCGTTTGCTTGGCAATTGCGGCTTTAACAGCACACTCGATGGCATATCCCATGAGATAGTAGCTACCCGCAAAGTTGCCAGCATCAAGTAAGACCTTGGCATCGCGTGCCCGCAAGCGAGACAGATTTATTAAGTCTTGTCGATTCATATCGGAACGGCACTAGCCAGCATGACATTGACGCCCTGAAAAATACACCGCGAATTGCGGTATTGAAAAACCTGCAAGATTGTAGGTGCCATCTGTCGCACGCCTGTTCGACCAGTAGAAATGAATCACTATGGACCCAACGATGCCGACTTACAGCCATTTATATCGAGAAAAGAATCCAAACAACTGGCTGCAAATTGCAGGCCTTCGGGTGCAACTTGGGCATAGCGCTCCACCATGGACTGGGTTCTCCAGCCGCCCAAGCGTTGCAGTTCGTGCGTCGGCGTTCCGGCCTCCCGGTGCCATGTGGCAAAGGTATACCGCAGGTCATGCCACCGGAAATCTTGAATCCCGGCACGTTGCAGCGCATTGCGCCAAGCTTTGGTATTCACCTGGACAATCGGATTTCCCTCGTAGGTAAAAACGTGGCTCGGGTGCCTGCCCACAGCCACAAAGCGGGCAGAACTCAACTGCAATCGGGGGCGTCATCCGGGACTGCCGGCGGTGGGGCGAAGGACCGCAAAAACCACCATGGCCGCCAATGACAGCGCAGCAGCCGTCGCGAACGCCAGGCCTGGCGCGAAGGCCCATAAGGCCCCAGCCACCAGCGAAGCAGGCAGGTACAGCACGCCGGTGACGAAGTTGTAGATGCCCACAGCGGTGGCACGGCGCTCGGGTTCAAGGTCAGCGATGAATGCCTTGCTCTGCGACTCATCAATCGCGTAAAACAGTCCGTAGATGGCGAGCACGGCTACTATCTCCCAGCGGCTGCTGGCCACCACCAGCCACAGGTTGATGGCCGCATAGACTGCATAGCCCAGCACGACGATTCGGCTACGCCCCACCTTGTCTCCGAGCATGCCCACCAAGGGCGCAGCCAGCACGCAGGTCGTGTTGAACAAGGCGTAGAGCAGCACGATGTCTGTCACGCCAAAGCCCACCGCATGGGCTTTGAGCAGGATGAACCCGAGGCTGAAATACGCCAGCGCAAACACGCCTGCTGGAATCAGAAAGCGCTTGAAGCCAGGGCTGAGTTGCCGCCAGTTCTGGCCAATGTTCTCCCGTTCATGGGGAATGCCGGGCTGATCCGGGATGCGCGTGAGCACCACCACGCTGATCACCGCAGGCACAAAGGCCACCAAAAACAGCGTGCTGTAGGTGCTGGCCGACTCCCCCAGCCACGACAACAATCCATAGGCCACCAGCGGCCCGAGCACGGCGCCGGACTTATCGAGCGCCTTGTGCACCCCGAATGCATAGCCCCGCGATTCCTTCACGGCAATTGACGACAGCCAGGCATCGCGCGGCGGCCCGCGAAAACCTTTGCCCAGCCGCTCGATGACGCGAAAGATGCTCAGGCCCACAACGGACGACGAGACCAGCAAAATAAGCTTGGCCAGCGTGGAAAAACCGTAGCCCGCCGTGGCAAGCCACTTGCGCCGCCCGCTCCGGTCCGACAGCCAGCCTGCCAGGTAGTTAAGCGAAGATGCGGAAAAGTCTGCCAATCCTTCGATCAGCCCCAGCAGAGCGCTGGATGCACCGGCCACCGTGGTGAAGAAGATGGCGAACACTGAAAAAATCATCTCTGAGCTGAGGTCGGTGAAAAAACTCACCAGGCCGAGCTTGAGCACGCCGGGGGGGATCCGATGCCGCTTGTCCTGCGAGCTGGTTTCTGCTGCACTCAGATTTTTCATTTCACTCTGCAGTCGTTCCCGGCATCAATGCCACCCACATGGTTACGTGACGTTGTTGAAACTTTTACGCAATTCACGCTTGAGGAGCTTTCCACTTGGATTTTTGGGTAGAGAGTCGGTGAACACCACGCGCTTGGGGCTCTTGAAGCTGGCCATGTGCTTGTTGCAATGCGCCATCACTTCGGCCTCGCTGAGCGACTGGCCGGACTTGAGCACGATCACGGCAGTGACGGCCTCCACCCAACGCGGATCTGCCAACCCGATCACAGCCACCTCACTGACCTGGGGCAGCTGGTAAATCATTTCTTCGACCTCCCGGCTCGCAACATTCTCCCCGCCAGACTTGATCATGTCTTTCTTGCGATCCACCACGGTGATGAACCCCTCATCATCAATGGTGGCAAGGTCCCCGCTGTGAAACCAGTCGCCCTCGAATGCCGCGCGGGTTCGCTCATCATCACGAAAATAGCCCAGCATCAGGTGCGGCGAGCGGTGCACGATCTCGCCCACCTCACCGGGCCGCACGTCATGCATTTGATCGTCCACCACGCGCGTTTCGACGTTCAGCACGGCGTGACCGCAGGAGCCCGGCTTGCGCAGTTGATCGTCCGGGCCGAGCATGGTGGCCAGCGGCGCGATCTCGGTCTGGCCGTAGAGATTCCACAGCCGCACCTTGGGCAGTCGCGCTGCAAGCTCTCGCAGCACCTCGACCGGCATGATGGAAGCGCCGTAGTAGCCTTTGACAAGGCTGGCAATTCTGTTGACGTCAAACGCTGGTGAGCGCAGCAGGGCAATCCAGACCGTGGGGGGTGCAAAAAAACTGGTGACTTTGAATTTTTCGATCAAAGCCAACAGGTTGTCGGGAACCGGCTTGGATGTGATGACACTGGTGCTGCCCATGAAAATGGCCGGACCAAAAAACACATCCAGTTGCGCGCAGTGATAAAGCGGCAATGCGTGCAAGGTCAAGTCTTGCGCAGCGATCTCCGCATTGACGACACAGCTGACGTACTGCCAGAGCACGGCGTCGTGCGTCAGCATCACCCCTTTAGGATTTGATTCCGTGCCACTGGTGTAAACAATCTGCAGCAAGTCCGTACTGGCCAGCGTAACCACCGGCAATGATTCTTGACAGGAGGCCAGGGTGTCAAAGCTATGCATACCCGCAGCGGCCTCGCTGGGATCCTCCGAGGGCAGCCAGATGAATTCGCGCACTTCGGTCTGAAGCGCTGCGGCAGCGCGCGCCAGCTCGGCCAAGCCGCTGTCTGTCGCCAGTGTGCGGGCACCGGCATGACGCAGGATAAAAGCCACCTCTTCCGCCTTGAGCATGAAATTGATTGGCACAAGGACGGCACCCAAGCGCGCCAACGCAAACCGAAGCGCCGCAAATCCGTGTGAATTGCGCGCCAATACGGCGACTCGCTCACCCTGAACCACCCCTATCTGCGACAGGCCCACAGCCAGCCGGGAAACCAAGGCGTCAAATTCGGCAAAGGTCCACTGTGTCTCGCCACAAATGATGGCAGTTTTTCCAGGAACGCGCAGCGCCGTGCGGCGCAGCACATCGGCCAAAGTCTGGCGGCGAATGGTGGGGTTCATAGGTACTCATCTTGAAGAATTCACTAAGTCCGGAATTTATCGGGTCGCCGCTCGAAGTGACGAACGGAGCGGCTCAGTGTAGATCAGACGTTTTGAGCGGGTTTGGGCGGCCTCGAAGCCTTAGTGAGAGAAGTACAACTGATTGGGTGGGCAGTATGATGAAGCGCTTGCCAACCAACCAACACAAAGAACAACTTTCATGCTGGACAGTCTTTTACCTTTTCTTCTGCATTGGGGCATCACCGCGATCGCGCTCTGGGTCACCAGTCTCCTGTTCCAGGGAATTCGGTTCAGCAGTACCTCTGCGTTGATCGTATCGGCACTTCTGCTGGGCTTTGCGAACGCCATTGTCAAACCGCTGCTCATTGTCCTGACGTTGCCGTTGACGTTTTTGACATTCGGCCTGTTCCTGTTGGTGATCAACGCCTTGATGATTCTGCTGGTTTCGTCTCTGGTCACGGGCTTTAAGGTCTCAGGCTTCTGGACCGCTTTTTTTGCCAGTATTTTCATTTCCGTGCTCAGTTTCTTTATTGGAGCTTTCGTACACAGTGACAGTCCGGCGCACGATATTCAGATGCCCCACAGCGGCATGTGGCTCTGACTCGTCACCGACCAACGCGAATCAATCCGACAGAGCCAAATCAGGTGCCCGAGCCGTCCGGCTTGGCTCTGGTCGGTGCTGGCGCTTGACAAGCAGGGCGCATTGCTGGTGGCCGATGATGTGGGCAATGTGGTCTGGCGTGTGAGCGCAGAGCGTTAGCGGTCAAAAACGCTTGGATTTCAGGCCGACTGGCGGAACGCCATGATGGCCTGATTGCGGATGGTCTTGGTCCCGCACAACGATGAACCAGGCGTTTGCGTTAAAGTGCAAACTCGCTGCAGGGTCGCAAGGTTTGCAACTGCGAAAAAAGGGGATGTGGACAGTGAGGTGGCGGCAGTTTTACAACAATACTTTTTTAACAGGATTCATCATGTCGCAATTCAGCTTTGAAACCGCACCCAGGATCATCTGTGAACAGGGTGGGGCCAATCGTCTGGGCGAGATCGCCAAGGGCCTGGGGATTTCCCGACTCTTTCTGGTCACCGACGCGGGGTTGATCAAGGCCAAACTCATCGACGGTGCC
>DATCIC010000481.1:0-2292 GCA_036508025.1 Rhodoferax sp.
AGGCGCGTGTGCAAACCAGCCGCGGCCAGATCACGCCGGAGGGTCTGGCGCCGCTGCGCTTTTCTGACAAGTTCCGCAGCGAAGTCGCCGCCCACTTTAATCGCGCGCAAGGCAAAGTTACCTTCAGTGCCAACACGCCGGACGTAGCGCTGCTGGCCGGTGCCCAGGACCGCTTGAGCGTGCTGGTGCAACTCGCCGCCATGGTCGCCAGTGCCCCGCAAAGCTACCCGCGAGGCAGCACGATCACGATTCAGACCATCGGGCCGCGCGCTGCCGATCTCTGGCGGTTTACCGTGGGCGAGCCGGAAACACTCGCCCTGCCGGGTGGCCCGCAAGCCACCTTGAAACTGGTGCGCAACCCGCGCGAGGCGTTTGACCAGAAGGTCGAACTGTGGCTGGCGCCAGCGCTGGGCTACTTGCCGGCCCGCATCCGCATCACCGAAGCCAACGGTGACTATGTCGACCAGCAGTGGCTGGTGACCGAGCCGCAAACCTGACCCTGGACCCTTGAAATTGACGGCTTCCCTGCCATCTGCAGGGTATACACGTTTAAGGGATAATTCTGACCATGCACACGCTCTACGACTCTGACACCTACTCTGTGACGCACATGCTGGCCAATGCAGTGGCCACCGATGCGACGCCAGACGCGAGCCGTGATCGCACGGAACCGGTGCGCATTGCGCCCACGCTGGCACGCCACGGCTTCGAAATTGTGGACAAACGCGCCAATAAAGAGGTCTATCTGGACGGCTCCTGGGCCGAACTGTTCCAGCAGCACATCTCGGCCTGGCAGCAAAACACCCCGACCCAGGAAGAGGTGGAAGACACGCTGGAGCAATATGCCGAGCTGGCGCAGAACCCGGTGCTCGTGCACTGAAGCCACGCTGCCTCGAACCCAAGGTTTTTGAATGGGCGGGCGCCAGACGCCAGTGAAGATGCCCCGAGCCCTGCGACAATCGGCCGCATGAATCCTGTTTATATATTGACTCTCTCCTGCCCGGACCGCTTGGGGCTGGTGCATGCGGTGTCCGGCTTCTTGCTGGAGCGCGGTGGCAACATTGAAGAAGCAGCCCAGTACAACGACCAGGGCACCGGTCTGTTCTTCATGCGGGTGCAGTTTGCCTGCGCCCAACTGACGCATGAAGACTTGACACTGCAACTGACGTTGTTTGCCCAGCCCTTTGAGATGCAGTGGCGCCTGCACGCGCGCGCGCAGCCCATGCGCACCGTGATCCTGGTCAGCAAAGAAGGCCACTGCCTGAACGACTTGCTGTTTCGCTGGAAAAGCGGCCTGCTGCCGATCGACATTCGCGCCATCATCTCGAACCACCGCGAGTTTTATCAACTGGCCGCCAGCTACAACGTGCCGTTTCATCACCTGCCGATCACGGCCGCCACCAAGGCACAGGTCGAGGCCCGGCAGTATGAAATCATCCAGACAGAAGCGGCCGAACTGGTGGTGCTGGCGCGCTACATGCAGGTTTTGAGCGACGACCTGTGCCGCAAGCTATCCGGCTCGGCCATCAACATCCACCACTCGTTCCTGCCCAGCTTCAAAGGGGCCAGGCCCTATTACCAGGCGCATGACCGTGGCGTGAAACTGATTGGCGCCACCGCCCACTACGTGACCGCCAACCTGGACGAAGGCCCGATCATTGAACAGGACGTGGCGCGCGTGGACCACAGCAAGACGGTGGAAGACCTGACCACGCTGGGCCGTGACACCGAAAGCCAGGTGCTGGCGCGGGCCGTCAAATGGCACAGCGAACACCGCGTGCTGATCAACGGTCACAAAACCGTGATTTTCAAGTAAGCCCCAGAACAGCCGGACTGTGGCTGCGCGCCCGTTCAGGCGCCTGTGCTCGACGGACGCTGTGTGTAGTGCGCTTGGCGTTTTTGCAGAAAAGCCGCAATACCTTCCTGGGCGTCCGGTGTCATGGCAGCCGTCGCCATCAACTCGCAAGCCAACGCGTACGCCTGATCCTGCGGCAAGCCAACCTGCCGATAAAAGCCCTGCTTGCCCATCGCCTTGGACAGCGCGCTGCCGCGGGTGGCGCGGGTGATCAAATCCAGCGTGGCGGCATCGAGCTGATCGGCCGGCACAGCGCGGTTGATCAGGCCCCACTCGGCGGCCGTGGCGGCATCGATCACATCGCCCGTCAATGCCATCTCCAGCGCCCGTTTGCGACCGATATTGCGGGCCACCGCCACCAGCGGCGTATGACAAAACAAGCCGCCCTTGCCGCCCGGAATGGCAAAGCCAGCGGTGTCAGCGGCAATCGCCAGATC
>DATCIC010000482.1:0-6157 GCA_036508025.1 Rhodoferax sp.
ATCGGAGCCGCAAATGTTCGTGGTCGTGATTTTCACAAGCACATCGGTTGCTTTTTCAATCTTGGCATCAGGGACGTTTTTGACGACTACGTCGCGAGGACCTTTATAAACGACTGCTTTCATGATGATTCCTTTTAAAAAGATATTTTTCGTTGGCACCTATACCGTTAAAGCTCTACGGAACTGGCGGTTATGCCAATGTTCGAACAAGTTTTTCTCGCTCCCACTGGCGCGTCTTTGCCGCAGTAATCAGTGATATGGTCGGCGTGGATGTGGGTTTCCAAGGTTGTGAATTTTTACGCGGAATAGGTTGGGTTGTCCGTGCGCTGGCGCACCAACGCTCATGCGGAAGCATTCTCCGCGTGACCGGCCGACAACTTTCTTGCCGGGTACAGCTCTACAGAACTTTTGATGGAGGGGGATCGGTACGCAAACGCACAGACTAGCCGGGGATCAACGTGTAATTGTCTCCACGTTGGCGCGTTGACTTCTCGATGCCGACGCTAGCGTCCCTCTCACATTTCTGCGCATGTTGCGCAGTAGCATTTGAGAGAATTCGGGCGGCTTCAGGTAACCACGCGACAATCAACTCATGAGGCCGGGAACGGCGAAGGAGAATGCAAATGACGGACGTAATCACGAAAAAGACAACGGGAGGAATCAAGAATAGGGAAGCTGCCCTTCGACGGCAGCGCGACCTCCAAAGCCGGGTTTGGCGAAGCCCTCCGGCTCGCCAAGGCTCAGGGCTCGAAGCGCGCGATTCTTCACGTCATCGACGAGTCCTCCCTGCTCAATTTTCCCGAGGCGGTCGTCAACTACGAACAACTGCTGGAAGGACTCACCGGTACGGCACGAAGCTGCTGGAAAAGTGCCGCGCCGAGGCGGCCCAGCAGGGCGTCCCGGTGGAAACGATCGGTCCGCGAGAGTACCGCGGCGCATGAATGAAAATGCGCTTGCTTACGGTGATCGCGACTGCGGCTTTTGCGCTGGCTTGCGCGCCGATTGCTCACGCGCTCGAGGATGCCGGCCCGGATATCGCCACTGAATTCGCTCGTGAGGTAAGCCCGCGGCTTGCGCTTCCCGCGGACGAGCAGCGCGGCTACGCCGAGTTGCTCAGGCGCACGCTGTCGAGCGAAGGCCTCTCCGCACTCAGCCCGCAGTACGTCGTGCTGGTGGACCGCAGCGCGTCCGTGCAGGCCTCTTTCATCTATCTCCTGGGCCCCGGGATCGATTGGGCATTCATCGGCGCCTCGCCCGTTTCCACCGGCAGGCCGGGTTCGGTCGATCACTTCCTGACGCCGCTGGGCGTTTTTCCGCATTCGTTGCAGAACATGGATTTCCGCGCCGAAGGCACCCTGAACAAGAACGGCATCCGGGGATACGGCGTCAAGGGCATGCGCGTGTTCGACTTCGGCTGGATCATGGGCGAGCGCGGCTGGGGAGCGGGCGGAAAGAGCATCATGCGCCTGCAGATGCACGCCACGGACCCGGACTTTCTCGAGAAACGCCTGGGCGAGCGGGCCTCGAATGGATGCATACGTATTTCCGCAACTCTCAACCACTTCATCGACCGGTATGGATTGATCGACGCCGATTACGAGCAAGTGGCGCAGCACGGGCGCTTACTATGGGTGCTTCGCGGGGACCGGACGCCCGTCGCGACACCTGGGCGTTACCTGGTGGTCGTCGATACACAGCGGGCCGCCCAGCCGGCGTGGGCGCGAAGACCGTGAGCCTCCTCCTCGCGCTCGTCTACCTCATGGCGCCCGCCTACCTGGGCAACATGGCTGCTCCCTTCGTCAAGTACTGGAAGGGATGGAACCGGCCGATCAGCGAGCGCTGGCTCGGCGCGCACAAGACCGTGGCGGGATTTCTCCTGGGAGTCATCGTTGCGCTGGGCACCGCGTTCCTGCAATCGGCGATCGACTGGAAGGGAAGCCTGGTCGACTACGCCCACTGGCCGGCGCTCGGGCTGGCACTCGGAATCGGCGCACTCGGTGGCGACGCGTTGAAGAGTTTGGTGAAGCGGGCGCGGGGTATAGCGCCCGGTAAGTCCTGGGTCCCGTTCGACCAGCTCGACTTCGCGCTCGGCGCGCTGGCGCTGGTCTGGCCCTGGGCAAGGCTTGGATGGAGCGACGCGCTGTTGATCCTCGCGTTTACCTTCGTCGCCGACATCGTCGTCAACCACGCGGCTTACCGGCTTGGCATCCGCGACACGCGATGGTAGCCATTGCGAGCGCGCTTGACCACGGATGTCACTGGGGCGCCTGGTTATCCGCGAGAGAACGCGCTGGACTTCACACAAGCGCCTCTGCGTTCCGATTTCTTCCAGGGCGGGAAGCGCTGAAACTGCGCGCCACGGAGCAGCGAGGAAACTACTCGTCCACCGGATCGTTGTTCCGCGGCCCGACGTCCACCCACTCGTCATCCGACCCGTCGTGCAGTGGGTCCTCGATCGAGGCGTCTTCCGCTGGCACTCGCGTAGCGCGCCCTCTTGCAGGACCAAGCAGGGCGCCGTTCTCCGCGAGGTCCTGTCCCGAGGAAGCCGGCGCCTCGAAGAGGGGCTTTCGTTTCGCATGCAGCTTGCGCCGGGGCTTGGGCGCGGGCTTGCGGCCTGTCTTGGTCGTTCCGGCGCGCGCGACTGTGCCCAGTTGGCGGGTCATGACATCTCTCCGATGGTCATATCAAGACTGATGACTTTCACGTCGCGGCTCATCAGGTGTTTGAGTTGGTGCATGTTCATTCTCCTTGTATCAGGTCTTCATAATTGAAGCGTATGCCATTGAATCAGGCGCGGGCCGTGGCCGATGATGCGCACGCCGCAATGCTCGCAAGTGGGCGCGAATGTATGGATCGCGCATTCGAAGCTGTCGAACGTATGGGTCTTGCCTCGCGCCACGACCTGAAAGGATTTGTCGTAGTCGTTTCCGCACGCGTCGCATTTAGCCATGGCCAACTCCTCTTTGAACGGCTGTCCATTGCTGCTACGACTATCTTCTCCGGGCGGGTCGCGGTCTGTGCGCTGGCGTGCGCGCAACCCACCTCGCTCAGCTGCGACCGTAGCGTTCGTCCCGCGTGCGCGCGGCTTTTTTGGCGCCACGGGATCGCGCGGCATCCGGTTTGACCTGGCCTTGGCCGACGGCGGTATCGTGCGCGGCTTTCTGACGAATGGTTTTTGATCCCTTCTGCGGCACCCCGAGCTTGATGCCGGCGCGGCGCGCTTCCGACAGGCCGATGGCGATGGCCTGCTGGCGCGAACGCACGTTGCCACTGCCTTGGTGCAGGGCATGCATCTCCTCGCGGATGAACTCGCCGGCCTGCGTGGAAGGTTTCTTGCCAGCGCGCGCATCACGGCGCGCCCGTTTCAATGCGATTGCTTTGGGCATGATGAATCTCCTCTTGGTTGCGTTGCAGATGAATTCTGCTCCGTCAGATCTTTGGACAGCGGGTCAAGGGCATGCACGGGATGCGCCACCTCGCGAACCTTTTCACGACCTGGCATCGCATCCGCCTGCGCACTCAACGGGAATCGCCGCGGATCCAGAGGCGTGCGCGGCACACACGCCTTGGTGGAGCTTTTTGGCTGTTTCATGTTGGCTTCAGCTTCGCAGCGTAATGGACTAGGGTGGCCTCGAGATTTCCGAAAGCGCCTGGGCAGCCGGCCGGATTTCCGAACTTTCGACGGCAAAATCGCCCAGCGCCACGATGCCGACCAGCCGCTTGTCGCGATCAACGACCGGCAAACGCCGCACCTGGCGGTCGCTCATGATCATGGCGGCCTGTTCGACCGAGTCGTCCCCGTAGGCCCAGGCGATGCCTTCGGACATCACGTCACGAACCTTGGTGCCGGCGTCCTTGCCCTCGGCGACGGCGCGAATCGCGATATCGCGATCCGAGATTGTCCCTATCATGCGATCGTCCTCTCCGACCGGCATCATTCCGAAATCACCTTCGCGCATATGTTCCGCGGCTTCTCTGATGGTTGCGTCCGGGCTGATTACTTGCACATCGGGGCTCATCAGGTCTTTGAGCTGTTGCATATCCATTCTCCTTGTATCAGGTCTTCACGATTGAAGTGTTTCTCAGGCGCGGTCGCGCAGTTCCTTCACGCCCGCCTGCTCGGCGCAGTGATCGCAGCAGAACATCCGCCCGCTCTTCTCCAGCCCGTGGCCGATGATGCGCATGCCGCAACGCGCGCAGGTGGGCGCGAGTGTATGGATCGCGCATTCGAAGCTGTCGAACGTATGGGTCTTGCCTTGCGCCACGACCTGAAAGGATTTGTCGTAGTCGTTTCCGCACGCGTCGCATTTAGCCATGGCGAACTCCTCTTTGAACGTTTGAACGGCTGGTCATTGTTATGATCTTCTCCGGGCGGGTCGCGGTCTGTGCTCCAGCGCACAGACGTTGATTCAACCCGCCAACAGAATTAAGCAAGGCGCATCGTCAACAGCGTGGTGGTGGCCTTTGTTGTGGGGCCGCAGTGGCGGCCATTCCATCCGCCGATGCGCGTGCACGGCACTCTTAAAGGACAAACTTATGTTACGCAGCATGAACGACCTGGAGAACTACACCATTGGTGCCACGGACGGCGACATCGGCCAAGTGGAGGATTTCTATTTTGATGATCACGCATGGGTCATTCGCTATTTTGTGGTTGACACCGGCTCCTGGCTTGCCAGCCGAAAGGTGTTGATCTCGCCGATTGCCGTCCACGACCCGAATTGGGCGCTAAGGAGGCTGCCGGTCTCGATCACCCAAGAGCAGGTTCGTAACAGCCCTGACATCGACACCGACAAACCGGTGTCGCGGCAACACGAGATGCAATATTACGGTTACTACGGTTATCCGTACTACTGGGGTGATGTCGGGATCTGGGGTGGGGGCATGTATCCCTACTTGATGAACCCGGGCTACGCAGACTTTGGGTCGGGCCGCATCGAGCGGGAAATAGCGAACGCCGAGTATGTGAAGGCCGAGCAAGCGCGGCACCGCGATGACGATCCAAATTTGCGCAGTTGCAAGGCGGTCATCGGTTATCACATTCACGCTACCGACGGCGACATCGGGCATGTCGAGGGCCTGCTCATCGACGAGGAAACCTGGGCCATAAGGTACATGGTCGTCAACACGAGCAATTGGTGGGTCGGGCACAAAGTGCTGATCGCCCCGCAGTGGATCAAGAACATGAGTTGGTCCGACCAAAGCGTTTCTGTCGATTTGGCTCGTGTGTCAATCAAGGGTGCCCCGCCTTACGACTCGACAGCGGAGTTGAATCGGGAGTTGGAATCGGGCCTGTATGCACACTACGGGCGACTCGGATATTGGGCCGAAAAACCGATTCCCGACTCCAAGGAAAGTTATGAACGCGACACAGCAACTTCACAATCTGGGCCAAAGCCTCTGGCTTGACAACATCACGCGCGCCCTGCTGGACGATGGCACGCTGGCGCGCTACATCCGCGACTTCGCGATCACCGGGCTGACCTCGAACCCGACGATTTTCGAGCACGCCATCGGCAATTCCGACACCTATGACGAGGCGATCCGTCGCAAGGCGCGCGATGGCAAGTCGGGTGAGGCCTTGTTTTTTGAGCTCGCGCTGGAAGACCTGACGCGCGCGGCCGATCTGCTGCGCTCGATCTTCGATGCCACCGCTGGCATCGATGGCTGGGTGTCGCTGGAGGTGTCGCCGCTGCTGGCCCACGACGCAGCCAGGACCATCGCGGCGGCGGCAGACCTGCATGCCCGCGCTGCGCGAGCCAATCTGTTCATCAAGATTCCGGGCACGCCCGAGGGGCTGGAAGCGGTCGAGGCATCGATCTTTGCTGGCGTGCCGATTAATGTCACGCTGCTGTTTTCGTGCGCCCAATACCAGGCGGCTGCCGAGGCCTACCTGCGCGGGATTGAGCGGCGTATCGGCGCCGGGCTCGACCCCAAAGTCGGCTCGGTGGCATCGCTGTTTGTCAGCCGCTGGGACGTGGCAGCAAACAAAACGCTGCCGCAGCGACTGAACAACCGCCTGGGCATCGCCGTCGCGACGCAGGCCTGGCGCGCCTATCGGGAGCTGCTCGCTTCGCCGCGCTGGCACAAGGTGCTTGAGGCCGGCGCGCAGGCGCAGCGGCTGCTTTGGGCCAGCACCGGCACCAAGGACCCGGGC
>DATCIC010000483.1:0-16618 GCA_036508025.1 Rhodoferax sp.
CAACTGCCACCGAGAGCGCCAAACCAAGCGACAGTTCCACTGCAAAACCAGCCGCACCGCAGCCACCAGCTGCTGGCTGCGGTGGCACTTGCGCCTGCCATTAACGCTGCCCATCCAAAACGCTGGAAATCTCGTGCCAATCAAGAAGTACCTGCTCACTGGTTTACTGGTCTGGTTGCCATTGGCCATCACCATTTGGGTGTTGTTGTGGCTGGTTGGGCTGCTCGATGCCATTTTTGGCGGTTTATTGACGGGACTGGTCGCATTGACGCCCAACGCTGCCGGCACCCTGATCGAGCCGTTGCGTCATATTCCCGGGCTTGGCGTGGTGCTGGTTTTTAGCGCCTTGCTGGTGACGGGCGCATTGGTTTCCAATGTGGCAGGTCGCTGGTGGCTGGCGCAATGGGATCGGCTGTTTGCCCACATTCCGGTGTTCAAGTCGATCTACAACAGCGTCAAGAAAGTGTCGGACACGCTTTTTTCAAGCAATGGCAATGCGTTTCGCAAGGTCATGCTGGTCCAGTATCCGCGTGCCGGTGTCTGGACTGTTGCGTTCCAGACCGGCACCCCCGGCGGCGAGGTGGCTGACCACCTTGGGGCTGATTTTGTGAGTGTCTATGTTCCGACGACACCGAACCCGACCAGCGGGTTTTTCCTGCTGCTGCCGCGCTCCGAAGTGATTGAGTTGCAAATGAGCGTGGATGAGGCGCTCACCTATGTGATTTCCATGGGTTCGGTGGCGCCAACGGCGCCGATTGGGCTCCCGCCGAAGCAAGTTTCCCCTTAATTTTTGATAACCTGTGCCGCCTTGCGAGGCGGGCTCTGAAAGCTGTTTATGGCCATGCGCTCTCATTATTGCGGTCTTGTCACCGATGCCCTGTTGGGTCAAACTGTCACCCTGTGCGGTTGGGTTAATCGTCGGCGCGACCACGGTGGTGTGATTTTTGTCGATATTCGGGACCGTGAAGGTTACGTGCAGGTGGTATGCGACCCAGACCGTGCCGACATGTTCAAGGTGGCCGAGGGTCTGCGCAACGAGTTTTGTATTCAGGTCAAAGGCCTGGTGCGCGCCCGCCCTGAAGGCACGGTCAATGAAGGCCTCAAGAGCGGCAAGATCGAGGTGCTTTGCCATGAGCTGACGGTACTCAACCCGTCGGTCACGCCCCCGTTCCAGCTCGATGATGACAACCTGAGCGAGACCACGCGCCTGACGCACCGGGTGCTGGATCTGCGCCGCCCCTACATGCAAAACAATTTGATGTTGCGCTACCGCGTGTCCATGGAGGTGCGCAAGTTTCTCGATGCCAACGGTTTTGTTGACATTGAAACCCCGATGCTGGGCAAGTCCACCCCCGAGGGCGCGCGCGACTATCTGGTGCCCAGTCGAGTCCATGAGGGGCACTTTTTTGCCTTGCCGCAAAGCCCGCAGTTGTTCAAGCAGTTGTTGATGGTGGCCGGCTTTGATCGCTACTACCAAATCACCAAGTGCTTCCGCGATGAAGACTTGCGCGCCGACCGGCAGCCAGAATTCACACAAATTGATATTGAGACCTCGTTCCTGAGCGAGCAGGAAATCCGCGACCTGTCGCAGGACATGATCACCCGGGTTTTCAAAAATACCCTGGGTGTTGATCTGGGTGAATTTCCGGTCATGACGTTCCAGGAAGCCGCGCACCGGTACGGTTCTGACAAGCCGGACTTGCGCGTCAAACTTGAATTCACTGAGTTGACGGATGTGATGGCCGATGTCGACTTCAAAGTGTTTTCCGGTGCCGCGACCATGAAGGGCGGCCGTGTGGTGGGTCTGCGCATTCCGGGTGGCGCTCGTGAAGTCGGCGGCTTGACGCGCGGCGAGATTGATGCCTACGCTGAGTTTGTCAAAATCTACGGCGCCAAAGGGCTGGCGTACATCAAGGTCAATGATCTGAGCAAAGGCCGCGATGGTCTGCAGTCGCCCATCGTCAAGAACATTCACGACAAAGCCATTGCCGAAGTGCTGGCCCGCACCGGTGCACAGAACGGAGACCTGATTTTCTTTGGTGCCGACAAAGCCAAGATCGTCAATGACGCCATCGGTGCTTTGCGCATCAAGATCGGCCACAGCGAGTTTGGCAAGAAGAACGCTTTGTTCGAGAAGTCCTGGCGCCCGCTGTGGGTGGTTGATTTTCCGATGTTTGAATTTGATGAAGAGGCGCAGCGCTACACCGCAGTGCATCACCCCTTCACGGCGCCCAAGGAAGGGCATGAAGACTGGATGGTCACAGCCCCCGAGAAGTGCATCTCGCAGGGTTATGACATGGTGCTCAATGGCTGGGAGATGGGCGGCGGCTCGGTGCGTATTCACCGCGCCGATGTGCAGCAAAAAGTGTTTGATGCCTTGAAGATCACCCCCGAAGAAGCGCAGGAAAAATTTGGCTTCTTGCTCGATGCCCTGCAATATGGTGCGCCACCGCATGGTGGCCTGGCTTTTGGTCTGGACCGCATCATTACTATGATGACCGGTGCCGAGTCAATTCGCGACGTCATCGCCTTCCCTAAAACCCAGCGTGCGCAGTGTCTGCTGACGCAAGCGCCTTCAACCGTGGACGAGAAGCAATTGCGTGAACTGCACATCCGGCTGCGCGCGCCTGAGGTGGCCAAGTCGGTTTGATCAGGGCCTGACCAAGGTTTCAGGCAGAATGAAAGGGTGCTCTATCAGGCGCCCTTTTTTATGTCGACAACTTTCAAACTCCCTGAATCCGTACTGGTGGTCATTTACACCCCGGCGCTCGATGTGCTGCTGATCAAAAGAGCCGATGCGCCTGATTTCTGGCAGTCGGTTACCGGCAGCAAAGACACCCCCGAAGAGACTTTTGAGCAAACGGCGGTGCGTGAAGTGCTGGAGGAAACCGGCATTGACTGCGCCCCCGGTACCCCGTTGGCTCGTCATCTGCATGACTGGCGGCTTGAAAACGTCTATGACATTTATCCGCGCTGGCGTTATCGCTATGCGCCCGGTGTGACGCGCAATACCGAGCATTTGTTTGGTTTGCAGGTGCCGGCCGCAACGCCGGTGCGCTTGAGCCTGCGCGAACATACGAGCTACCAGTGGCTACCTTGTCTGGAAGCGGCGGCCGCGTGTTTTTCACCTTCCAACGCAGAGGCTTGCTTGATGCTGCCCAAGTTGGCAGATCCAAAGGCATTCGCATGAATATCGTACGCGTCGCTACTTACAACATTCACAAGGGCGTACAGGGTATTGGTCCGCAGCGACGGCTGGAAATACACAACCTCGGCCATGCGGTCGAGCAGCTGGATTCAGACATTGTGTGCTTGCAGGAGGTGAGGCTTCTGAATCGGCGCGAGGCGCAGCATTTCACGCGCTGGCCCGAGTTGTCGCAAGCTGAATTCCTGGCGCCGGAAGGCTACGAGGCGGTGTATCACACCAATGCGTTTACCCGGCATGGCGAGCACGGCAACGCCATGTTGTCGCGCTGGCCGGTGGTGGCTTACCAGCAAGAGGATATTTCCGATCACCGTTTTGAACAGCGTGGTTTGCTGCATGTCGAGGTGCTGGTGCATGGCCGAGCCGTGCATGTGGTGGTGGTGCACCTGGGTCTGATCAAGGCCAGTCGTGCCCGCCAGATTGCCCATTTGCAACGCTTTGTCGAGCGCGAAGTGCCCCCCACGGCACCACTGCTGGTGGCCGGGGATTTTAATGACTGGGGTCATCTGGTGCAGCGGGCGCTTGATGCGACAAACTTGAAAGCCTTCACGGGCGCGCGTCAGCCGACTTATCCGGCCCGGCTGCCGCTGGTGCAGTTGGACTATGTGTACGCCAGAGGCTTGATACCGCTGGGGGTGCAGGTGCCCCATGGCCGGATATGGTCGCGCATGTCCGATCATTTGCCTTTGATTGCCGAGTTCGGCTTGCCGGAAATTGAACCATTGCCGGACCGCTCGTAGCGGCATCGCCGCAAGCCTTGTCCCCAGCACTAGGAGGAAACTATGCCCCAAGCCCGCACCGGTCACCAGATTCAGCTGCTGCAGGGTGCGCAGGCGTTTTTTCCGGCGCTGGTTCGAGCGATTGAGCGTAGCGCGCATGAGGTTCGGATGGAGACATACATCTTCAGTGTTGAGGCTGCGGGTGAAAGTGTGGCGATTGCCCTGGAGCAGGCCGCCCGGCGCGGAGTGGCGGTGTATCTGGTCATGGACGGTGTGGGCACGCCGCGTATTCCAGCTCAATGGGCGTCCCGTTTTGATGCATCGGGGGTCAAGTGGCGAATTTTCTTGCCGCTAGGGCGCTTTGGGCTGTTCATTCCGAGTCGCTGGCGGCGCCTGCATCGCAAACTGTGTGTGGTGGATGGCACGGTGGCATTTTGCGGTGGCATCAATGTGCTCGATGACTGGTATGACCCCAACTATGGCACCCTGAAATCGCCTCGTTTTGACTTTGCCGTGCAGGTGACGGGCCCGCTGGTGCAGGCGGTGCATGAGGCCACGGCACAGTTCTGGTGGCGTTCGCAGGCGGCCAGTACCATGCGACAAAGCGATTTTCTGGCTGCCTGGCTGGCGCTGCAGGAAGCGGTGAAGCTGAAGCTGCAGGCCCGTTCGGACGCTGATACGCCCAGGGCTGCGGGTACATTGGCTCGTAAGGCTGCGGGCGAAAACACCAATGCCGACCTGGTACTGCGCGACAATTTGCGTAACCGTTCCCGGATCGAGCGCGCCTACCGGAAAGCGATTGGTGCCGCCCGCACTGAAATTATTATTGCCAATGCCTACTTTGTGCCGGGCCGCAAACTGCGCAAGGGCCTGATGCATGCCGCGCAACGCGGGGTGCGGGTCCGATTGTTGCTGCAAGGTCGCTATGAGTACTTCATGCAATACCATGCGGCGCGGTCGGTGTACGGTGCGCTGCTGGCGGCGGGTGTTGAAATCCATGAGTATTCGGTTAGTTTTCTCCATGCCAAGGTAGCGGTCATTGATTCTCACTGGGCCACGGTCGGCTCTTCCAATCTGGACCCTTTGAGTTTGCTGTTGGCGCGCGAGGCCAATGTGGTGGTGGACGATGTGCCTTTTGCGCAGAATTTGCGCGCTCGGCTTGAGCTCGCCATGGCTCAAGATGGTGTTCGCGTGGACCCGGCAGCCTATGCCAACCGGCCGTGGCGTCAGCGCTTCCTTGATCGCGTGGCATTGGGTGTGATGCGGGTCCTGCTGTTCCTGAACCGCAAGAGCTACTAAAATAATAGCTGGTTACGCTTGATGCATAAGGGCTGCTGGCCAAAAACCCTATAAGTAAAACGCTGCTACCATTCTTCTATGTTAATGAAAAGTCAAAGCACCATGAAACCAAGCGATGCCGATGAGGGCACCCCCGTCTCCGTCAAAATCCGGGAGCGCCTGCTGGCCGCACGCAAGCGCTTTCACGCCAACGACAACATTGCCGATTTCATTGAGCCCGGTGAGATGGAACAGTTGCTCGACGAGGTCGAGGACAAGATGAAAGGCGTCTTGAGCAGTCTGGTGATTGACATCGACCATGATCACAACACCGACAACACGGCGCGCCGCGTGGCCAAGATGTATCTCAAAGAGGTGTTCAACGGCCGCTACGTCAGCGCACCCACCATCACCGAGTTTCCCAACGCCGAGCACCTCAACGAGCTGATGATTGTCGGCCCGATCACGGTGCGCAGTGCCTGCAGCCATCACTTGTGTCCGATCGTCGGCCAGATCTGGATTGGTGTGCTGCCCAATGAACACACCAATGTGATTGGCTTGTCCAAGTACGCGCGACTGGCCGAGTGGGTGATGGGCCGACCGCAGATTCAGGAGGAGGCGGTGGTCCAGCTGGCCGACCTGATTCAGCAAAAGACCCAGCCCGACGGTCTGGCCATCGTCATGGAGGCGACCCATTTCTGCATGGGCTGGCGCGGCGTCAAAGACCTTAACAGCAAGATGATCAATTCGGTCATGCGGGGCAGCTTCCTCAAGGATCCCAATTTGCGCCGTGAGTTCCTCGCGCTCATTCCCAAGAAAGAAGGCTGATCATGTTGGTCCGTTTGCTCTACGCCAGCCGTGCGGTTGACACCAGTCCCGATGCCATTGAGGCGATTCTTCTGCAGTCGCGCCAGCACAATCCGGAGTGCGGCATCACCGGTATTCTTTGCTACGGCGGCGGCATTTTTCTGCAGGCCATTGAAGGCGGGCGCATGGCCGTGAGCGAGCTGTATGGTCACATCCAGAAGGATCCACGCCACAAGGACGTGATGCTCTTGCACTATGAAGAAATAACCGAACGCCGCTTTGGTGGCTGGACCATGGGGCAGGTCAACATGTCCAGGATCAATGCTTCCATTTTGCTCAAGTACGCTGAAAAGCCGGAGTTGAACCCGTATTCGGTGCCGGGCAAGGTGTCGCTGGCACTGCTGGAAGAATTGATGGTCACCGCCTGCATCATCGGGCGGGCCTGAGCCATTTCTGCTTTGGCCTGCCTGACCAGAACCTTGGCGTTTCTGTCGGCGGCGGTGTTGATGGCCGCAACGACGGCGCAGGCGACATCAATTTTTACCGGCCAGGTTTCATTTGTTACGGATGGCGACACGCTCTGGGTACGCCCGGACGCAGGGGGGCCGCCCCGCAAGCTGCGCCTTGACGGCATTGATGCGCCTGAGATCTGCCAGCCCGGTGGAGAGGCTGCGCGCGAAGTCCTCATGCAGCGCGTGCTGCACCAGCAGGTTGAGGTAACCATCAGGCGCGATGATGATTACGGGCGAGGATTGGCGCGCATTCAATTCAACGGCCATGACCTGGGTGCGCAGATGGTGCAAGCAGGCCAGGCCTGGTCTTACCGCTGGCGCCGCACGCTGGGTCCTTACGCGGCCGAGGAAGCGGCCGCGCGAGCAGCCGGGCTGGGCCTGTTTGCTGCCGGTCAACCCGAGTTGCCGCGTGATTTTCGTCAGCGGCACGGCTCCTGCCACGACGCGCCAAGATAAGGCCGGGGCGTCAACAAACCGCGCCACAGACCGGACAGGCCAACGCCCGCGCGATCCGCACTTCGGTGAACTCCATCGATCGGCCGTCGAGCATCAGCAGGCGCCCGGTCAGGGGCCGCCCGGCGCCGCTGAGCAATTTGAGCGCTTCAGCCGCCTGGATTGACCCGATGATGCCCACCAGCGGGGCAAAAACGCCCATCGTCGCGCAGCGCGTTTCTTCAAAACTGTTGTCAGGGGGGAAGACGCAGGCGTAACACGGGGAACTGGCGTCGCGCGGGTCATAGACACAAACCTGGCCATCAAAGCGGATGGCCGCGCCCGATACCAGCGGTTTGCGGTGTTTCACACAAGCCGCATTGATGGCGTGACGCGTGGCAAAATTATCGGAGCAGTCCAGCACCACATCGGCCTGCGCCACCAGGGTGTCCAGCAACGCGGCATCGGCGCGCAGCATGACCGGCGTGACCTGTACGTCGGGGTTGATGGCGGCAATGGCGGCTTGACTTGACAGCACCTTGGGCTGGCCGACACGCGCCATGGTATGCGCGATCTGACGCTGCAGATTGGTCATGTCCACGCGGTCGTGGTCAACCACCGTGATGTGCCCGACGCCAGCCGACCCCAGGTAGAGGGCAACCGGTGAGCCCAAACCACCCGCACCCACCACCAAGGCATGACTGGCCAAAATCTGCGCCTGGCCTTCAATCCCGATTTCGTTCAGCAGGATATGGCGCGAGTAGCGCAGCAGTTGCTCGTCCGTCATGCGCCGGCTTTCACTCTTCTTTCTTTTCTTCCGGGCGCTCGACCAGGGTCTTGCTGGCCAGGACAGTCTGACCTTTGAGTTGGTGGATGGCCTGGGTCAGCTGAAAATCCGTGTCGGTGCCGTACTCCGGCAGCTTGCGCTCGGCCAGGGGTTTTTTGAGTTCGTCTTCCAGCTTTTTAAGCGCGTCTTCCCGGACCTTATCGCTGACGCTACCTTTCTTTTCGTCGCTCTGGCCGTTGCTCAGGTGTTTCTCCAGATCCGCCTCGCGCGTGCGCAGCGCGGCAAACAGATTGCCCTCGGCGGTTTCGTCCACCATGACGTCGGGCACGATGCCCTTGGCCTGAATCGAATTGCCGCTGGGCGTGTAGTAACGGCTGGTGGTGAGCTTCAGGGCAGCGGTTGGGCAGTTGTCCATGCGAAATGAGGAATCAAGGCAAACCGCGGTTTGCACCGAACCCTTGCCGAAAGTCTGATTGCCCATTAGCTTGGCGCGTTTGTGATCTTGTAGCGCCCCGGCCACGATTTCACTGGCTGAGGCTGAGCCTTCATTGACCAACACCACCAGGGGCACGCTTTTCAGTGCGCCCTTGGTCACTTCAGTCAAGTGCTTGAGTGGATCTCCGCCGCTACGGCGCTGGTAATACTCGGGCGCCGCTTTGTAGGTGAATTTGCTCTCGGCCAACTGGCCGTTGGCCGATACCACCGTCACGTTGGCTGGCAAAAATGCCGCGGAAATGGCCACGGCAGCGTCCAGATAGCCGCCTGGATCATTGCGCAAGTCAAGCACCAAGCCCTTGAGATGAGGCTCCTGCTTGTAAATTTCTTCCATCTTGCGCGCGAAGTCTTCCACCGTGCGTTCCTGGAACTGGCTCAGGCGAATCCAGGCATAACCCGGTTCGATCACCTTGCTGCGCACCGACTGGGTGCGGATTTCTTCGCGCACGATCGGGACCGGGAAGGTTCTGTTTTCGGATTTGCGAAAAATGGTCAGCAGCACTTTGGTATTGGGTTCCCCGCGCATGCGCTTGACGCCTTCGCTCAGCGTCAAACCTTTGACCAGGGTGTCATTGATCTTGATGATCAAGTCATTGGGTTTGATGCCAGCCCGAAACGCGGGCGAGCCTTCAATCGGAGACACCACCTTGATCAAGCCATCTTCCTGCGAGATTTCGATGCCGACGCCGACAAATTTACCGGTTGTGCCCTCGTTGAAATCCTTCAGCGCCTTTTTGTCGAGGTAGACCGAATGCGGGTCCAGCCCTGCCACCATACCGGCGATGGCATCGGTAATCAGTTTTTTGTCGTCCACCGGTTCCACGTAGTTGCTCTTGACGATGCCAAAAACGGCCGCCAATTGCTGCAATTCCTCTAGCGGCAAAGGTGTCAGCGTGCCGCGCGCCACGGTCTGCAGCGACACCGTGGTCAAGGCACCAGCCATGACACCAATTGAAATCCAACCGGCAATTTTCAGTTTATGACCCATATATGCCTTTAATCAGTTGGGGACAGAGCTTGCTCGCTGCGCGTAGCTACGGACTGTCCCACAAAGTCTCATGTTAGTTAAGGACAGCGCTTTTTCGCTGCTCGTCACTGCGGTCTGTCCCGCAAAATCTCATGTTGGTTAAGCGAAGAGCTTACTTCGCTTTGAAGAGCGATGGTCTGAACTGGAATGTTTTAACCGCATGCAATGTACTCGCTTTGACGAATATCAGAGGGTGAGGTTCTCCATTTACTCAAGCTTTACCTTGCGAGGCCACGGCTGCAGCTGCTTTGGCGGCAGCCTCGGCATCGCCCAGGTAGTAGTGGCGGATGGGTTTGAGGTTCTCGTCGAGTTCATAGACCAGCGGAATGCCGTTCGGGATGTTCAGGCCCACGATGTCGTCGTCGGAGATGTTGTCCAGGTATTTCACCAGCGCCCGGATCGAGTTGCCGTGGGCTGCCACCACGACGCGTTTACCCGCTTTGATGGCGGGCGCCAGCGCCTCGTGCCAAAAAGGCATGACCCGCGCGACCGTGTCTTTCAGGCATTCGGTCAGGGGTACTTGTTGTGGCGCCATGCGGGCGTAACGCGCATCACTGCGCTCGCTGCGCGGGTCGGTCGGCTCCAGCGCGGGTGGTGGGGTGTCGTAGCTGCGCCGCCAAGCCAGTACCTGGGCGTCGCCATATTGTTTGGCGGTCTCGGCCTTGTTGAGACCCTGCAAGGCGCCGTAGTGGCGCTCGTTGAGCCGCCAGCTGTTGACCACCGGTAGCCAGGTGCGGTCCATCTCATCAAGCACGTGCCACAGGGTGCGGGTGGCACGCTTGAGGACGCTGGTGTAGGCGATATCAAATTCATAGCCCTCGGCCTTGAGCAGGCGTCCGGCGTTTTTGGCCTGTTCGATGCCGGTGGGGGTTAAATCCACGTCAGTCCAGCCGGTAAAGCGGTTGTCAAGGTTCCAGGTGGATTCGCCGTGGCGGATGAGAACGAGTTTGTACATGGTGTAGTTGAGGGTTCAAGCAGGGGCAAAACGAAGGCCAAATGCCTTGCGCGCGCCATCATTCTAAAATGCCGCCTTTACCCACGGCTCTCTACAAGGATCAAAGTGAAGTTTATTCTCGACAACTGGATGATTATGTCCGTCGCGCTGGCATCGGGCGCCATGCTGTTTTGGCCGGTGCTCAAAGGCGCCAGCGGGGGCTCTTTGACGGCGGCCGGTGCCGTGCAACTCATCAACCGCGAAAAAGCGGTGGTGATTGACGTCTGCGAGGTCAATGAGTTTGCGGCTGGGCATATCGTTGGCGCCAAGAACATTCCCTTGGGCCAGCTGCAAGAAAAATTGCCCGCCGTGGTGAAGAACAAGACCTTGCCGCTGATTCTGGTGTGTCAGTCTGGCGCCCGTTCCAAGCGCGCCGTGGGTATCGCTCAAAAGCTGGGCTATGCGCAGTCGCAGTCCTTGGCGGGCGGCTTGGGTGGCTGGCGAGCGGCCAACTTGCCAGTTGAAAAATCCTGATGGACAAGAACGTCAACCTGATTTCAAAAGGATAAGCGCATGCAAACCGTCAAGATGTACACCACCGCCGTCTGCCCTTACTGCACGCGTGCCAAGCAGATTCTCAAAGCCAAAGGGGTGGCCCAAATTGAGGAAATCCGTATTGACACCGATGCACAGGCGCGCGCCCAGATGATGGAAATCACCGGGCGGCGTACCGTGCCGCAGATATTCATCGGTCAGACCCATGTTGGGGGGTGCGATGATCTGGTGGCGCTCGATGCGCAGGGCGGCTTGATGCCTTTGCTGAACGCCGCCTGACGCTTGATGACGCCGGCGCCTTGATTCTCACCTGAGATAATGACGGCCGTTCCCCTTCGTTGGCCCGCTCAATCGACAAAACAGCGGGCTTTGTTTTAACTGAAATTTTGCGTAACAGACCGCCACCAGGCGGTCACTGAGCCAGCGCTGGCCACCACCATTCAAGGACATTCCATGACCGACCAACAAGCCCCCGTTTTTCAAATCCAACGCGTGTACCTCAAGGAGGCGTCCCTGGAACAACCCAATTCCCCCGCTATTCTGCTGGAGCAGGAGTCGCCCACGGTAGACATCCAGCTCGGCGTGAACGCCACGCCAGTGGCAGAGGGCGTGTTCGAGGTCACGGTCACCGCCACCGTTCAAACCAAGATCAAGGATAAAACCGTGTTTCTGGTGGAAGCCACGCAAGCCGGTATTTTCGAGATTCGCAATTTGCCGCAAGAGCAGATGAGTCAAATCATGGGCATCGCCTGCCCGCAAATCGTTTACCCCTATTTGCGCGGCAACGTGGCGGACCTGGTCCAGCGCGGAGGCTTTCCGCCGGTGCATTTGTCTGAAATCAACTTTCAAGCCATGTTCGAGCAGCAGCAGCAGGCTGGCGTCGCCGCCGGTACGCCACAGCTCGTGACCCAGTAAGAATATAGAACGTTTTTAGCCTCTAGCCCCCGTATTCATTGCGTAAGTAGCTATGAAAATAATAGTGCTTGGCGCCGGTGCCTGGGGTACGGCGTTGGCGCTCAGTGCGTGCAGCAACCCCACGGCCCAGCACACTGTCACGCTCTGGGCGCGCGATGCGGCGCAAGCCGCCGTCATGCAGGCCCGCCGGGAGAATGTGCGCTACTTGCCGGGCGTCAACCTGCCACCGGCTTTACGCATCAGCTCAGCCCGCTTGTCCGACGCCTCTGCCGCCCCGGACTCGTTTGGTCGTCTCCTCGACGGCGCTGATCTGGTCATTCTGGCAACACCCATGGCCGGTTTACGCGCCATGCTGGCACACTTGTCCGCGTGCCGCGTGCCCGTGGCCTGGTTGTGCAAGGGTTTTGAAGCTGCCAGGTCTTTAGAGTCTTTGGGGTTGCTAGCCCACGAGGTGCAAGCACAGGAGGCTCCTGATTTGATAGCGGGCGGACTCAGCGGCCCAAGCTTTGCGCTGGAAGTGGCGCGTGGACAGCCAACCGCGCTGGTCGCCGCCAGTGTTCATGCCATGGTGCGCGACACCTTGGTGGCAGCTTTTCACAGCCCGACGCTGCGGGTCTATGCCAATGACGATATGGTGGGCGTGGAAGTCGGTGGGGCGGTGAAGAACGTGCTGGCCATCGCTGTTGGCCTGTGCGACGGTCTGAACCTGGGTTTCAATGCCCGTGCGGCCCTGATTACCCGTGGCCTGGCCGAGATGACGCGCCTGGGTGTGGCGTTGGGCGCACGTGCCGAAACCTTCATGGGTTTAAGTGGTCTGGGCGATCTGGTGCTGACCGCCACCGGTGATCTGTCACGCAACCGGCAGGTTGGGCTGGCGCTGGCCCGAGGCCAGACCTTGCAGCAAGCGGTGGATTCGCTGGGCCATGTGGCCGAAGGGGTCTATAGCGCTCGCACGGTGGTGCAGCGCGCAACCCATTTGGGCGTCGAGATGCCGATTGCGCAGGCAATGGTGGCTTTGCTGGATGGTCAGATGAAGCCGGTAGAGGCTGTGGCCGCACTCATGGGCCGTGATCCGGCCAACGAACAACTCTAGCGTTGGCTGGCGCCAGCTCAATGCTGACGCCACACGCCGGTCAGCCCTCGTCTTTTTTAATTCGCGCTGCAATGTGCGCCAGCGCTTGCTCGACCTGATCAACCAGAATCAGGCACAGATCGCCCTCGCACAAGGTGTCCATCGCGGTGTCAATGGCGAGAAACTCACCTTGAATCTCGGAGATGGATTCGGTGCGCGTTGCATTGGTCAGGCCCTCGCGCAGCAGTGCCAGCACCTCGCCGTCGGCGCGGCCGCGCTGACACTGGTCCTGGTACAGCACGACGTTGTCAAACGCGTTGCCCAGAATTTCAGTCTGTTGGCGTATGTCTTCATCGCGCCGGTCGCCAGCGCCGCTGATCACGACTGTGCGACGCTTGGAGGGCATGCTTTCTACCGCCTGAACCAGCGCAGCAATCGCATCCGGGTTGTGGCCGTAGTCGGCAATGACGGTGGCACCCCGGTAGCTGAACAGGTTAAAACGGCCCAGTGCGTTGTCGTTATTGTTGACAAAACCGGCCAGTCCGAGCTTGATCGTCTCCCACCCGACCCCAAGGGCCCACACGGCAGCCACTGAAGCCATGACGTTTTCGACCTGGAACCCGATGGTGCCTCGATGGGTGACGGGTATGTCTGACAGCGGCACATGGTGTTGTACCTTGCCCTCGGCAGCAACCAGACGGCCGTCTTCCACGTAGACGGCGCGTCGTCCCTGTGCCAAGTGGGTGGCCATGACCGGAAGATTTTTGTTCATGGCAAAAAAAGTCACCGAGCCGCGGCAGTGCCTGGCCATTGAAACCACAATGGGGTCGGCTGCATTGAGAACGGCCACGCCGTCATTGGCAATGTTCTGCACGATCACGCGCTTGAGCACGGCCAGATCTTCAACCGTCGTGATGTAGTTCAAACCCAGGTGGTCACCGCTGCCCACGTTGGTGACCACGGCCACATCACACCGGTCAAAGGCCAGGCCTTCGCGCAGCATGCCGCCCCGAGCGGTCTCCAGCACGGCAGCGTCCACGTCGGGGTGCTGCAACACATTACGCGCACTTTTGGGGCCGCTGCAGTCACCGGTGTCGATGCGCTGGCCGGCGATGTAAACACCATCGGTGTTGGTCATGCCAACGCGCAGGCCGCTGTGTGTCAGCAAATGCGAGATCAGGCGCACGGTGGTGGTCTTGCCATTGGTGCCGGTCACGGCCACCAGCGGAATACGGCCATTTTCATGCTTGCCGAACATGTTGGCGATGATGGCCTCACCCACCGGGCGCCCCTTGCCGTGGGACGGCGACAAGTGCATGCGCAGACCGGGCGCGGCATTGACCTCGACCACGCCGCCGCCCTGCTCTTCGAGTGGATGCAGGATGCTGTTGCAGACGACGTCGACACCGCAAATATCGAGTCCCACCATCTGCGCCGCAGCGACAGCGCGTGCTGCCACTTCCGGGTGCACGCTATCGGTGACATCGGTGGCTGAGCCACCGGTGGACAGGTTGGCGTTGTGGCGCAGGCGAACGCGTTGCCCCTTGGGCAGCACCGAGTCGGCATGAAAGTCCTGGCCTGCCAGGCACGCCAGGGCAATATCGTCAAATCGGATCTTGGTCAGCGAGGTCGCATGCCCAGACCCGCGGCGCGGGTCTTGGTTGACCTGCTGCACCAGCTCGTGAATGGTGTGCTGGCCATCGCCGACGACGTTGGGCGGGTCGCGCAGCGCGGCGGCCACCAGCTTGTTGCCGACCACCAGCAGGCGAAAGTCGTTACCGGGAATGTAGCGTTCGACCAGGATGTCATCGCCGAATTCGGCGGCCGTCGTGTACGCCGTCATCAGTTGCTCGCGGGAGTTGATGTTGACCGTCACGCCCTTGCCCTGGTTACCATTCTTGGGTTTGATCACGACCGGCAGACCGACTTCACAGGCGGCAATCCAAGCATCTTCAGGAGTATCGACCTCACGGCCGAGCGGAACCGGTACGCCCGCAGCAGCCAGCAGCTTTTTGGTAAGTTGTTTGTCTTGGGCGATAGCCTCCGCAATGGCACTGGTGATGTCCATTTCGGCGGCCTGGATGCGGCGCTGCTTGCTGCCCCAGCCGAACATGATCATGCTGCCTTGCGTCATGCGGCGAAAGGGTATGTTGCGCGCGACCGCGGCCTGGACGATGGCGCCCGTGCTCGGCCCCAGGCGTACATCTTCGTCGAGTTCGCGCAAGCGCTCCAGTGCTTGCTGCAGTTCGAACGGAGTGTCGTTTTGCGCCGCCAGACACAGGGATTCGGCCAGTTCCAGGGCCAGGCGACCGACCGCCTCTTCTGAATACTCGACCACAATTTGGTAGACGCCAGGTTCGGTAGTGGCCGTTGTGCGGCCAAAAGTGACCGGGCAGCCGGCTTGCGCCTGCAGATCCAGCGCGGCCAGTTCGAGCACATGGGCCATGGGTACCGTGGCGTCGTGTCCGGTCGGCTGCAGCGTACTGAGTTTTGGGAAGCGAGCCCGAAGGCGGCTCTCAAACCCGTTGAGTGTGCCGATTGCGCACTCCGCAGGTGTGCAGGTCACGACTGCCTCAATGGCGGTGTGACTGCTCCAGAGATTGGGGCCGCGCAGGGCCCGAATGCGTGAGACGTCCATAAGCTTAGTGTATTTTCTTGAAATCTGATTCAAAAGCGCGCAGCCCGGCTGCGATCAGCTCCGGGTTGATGCCCAGCGCCCAGGCGGCCGCCACCGCCGCCATCAGCATGTCTGGTTTCTCGGCCTTGGCCGGCTTCATGGCGGCAAGGGGAATCATGGCTACCTCTTGCATGCCTTGGGCCAGCACGATCTGCCCGTCGCGCACGAAGAGCACACGCTCGCCCTTGGCACGGTGCGCGGCGATGGCCTCCAGTTGAGGGTCGGGCCCATAAAAAATGACCTGGCCATCACACAAGGACGCCAACTCCACCACCTGGGGGTCGGCTGCGTTCAACACTGCCGTTCCGTGCGGCAGTATGACGTCAATCTGCGTGCGGACGACGTTGTAAAGCTTGTCCACGTGATCAATATAGAACTCAGCCAGTGCCTCCATGCCACCGACATCCGTCACCACGCCGACCGAGCACTTGTCGTAGGGCAGACCTTCACTGAGAATCATGCGGCTGCTGTTTTCGAACACCGCAGTTTCCAGCGAACGGTTGATGAGCAGGCGCTGCGCTGCCTCCCATGGGGTGCTGTCCGTGGCATCTACCCGCCGGGCGCCAAGATAGAAGCCGTCACGACAGGCCACACCGACCTGTTTGCCGCTGATGTGGACCAGCCAGCCAACCAGGCGGGCAATGCGGGTGGTGTCCTGGGTGCCGGTGACGCCGACCACCGGAATACGTCCGGTTTTATCCATGCCAAACAGGTGTTCGATGATGGCTTTGCCAATCGGGCGCGGCAGGCCGTCTGCTGGTTTCAGGTGGGCCAGCAGACCGGGGCTGGCATTCACCTCAATCACGGCGCCACGCTGCTCGGCCAGAGGGCGGGAGACGTCTTCAAGCACCAGGTCCACCCCCGCAACATCCAGCCCCACCACCCGCGCCGCCAGGGTCGCCGCAGCGGCTACGCTCGGGTGGACGTGGTCGGTGACATCGAAGGCGACATTGCCATTGCGCTGAATCAAGACTTTTTCACCAAGGGCTGGCATCGAGTAGGCCGTGAGGCCCTGGCGCTCCAGCTCAAGAATGATTTCTGCGCCGTCCTGGGGCGCCAGCGAGTTGAGCGGGGAGTCTTCTCCGGTGCCGCGCCGGGGATCGGTATTGATTTGGCTGTCGACCAGTTCAATGATGTTGGACCGTCCATCGCCTGTGACCCAGGCGGTTTCGCCACGTGCCGCAGCCACCACGCGCTTGCCAA
>DATCIC010000484.1:0-4851 GCA_036508025.1 Rhodoferax sp.
AGTCGGCGCCGACAGCGGCCTTGACGCCACCCTGAAATTTGACTGCGGCGAGGATGGTGTCATTTGCATTGACGGAAAGTCCGCGCCCAACACCGTCAGCAACATCAACCTGGATACCGACTGCACGGTCGGTATCACGCTTGAAAACCTGAACGCCATGCTCGCAGGCGATCTGGAGCCCGCCACCGGCTTCATGATGGGCAAGCTCAAGGTGACAGGCGACATGGGCGTCGCCATGCGTCTGCAGCGCGTCATCTGATTCTGTAAATCCGGACTCCAGCGTGGCGTTAACCGCTTCTCTGCCCAAGTCGTCGCGACCACGCCCCCAGGGTGTTCGCGCGGTCACGCCAACGCTGAGTGACGCGCAGGCTTTTGTCGACTCTCACCGTGACGAGGGAACGGCCGAGTTGTTCGGTATTACCGAGTTGTGCAAGGAGTTCGGCATCACCTTGCGCGCGCTGCGGTTTTATGAGGACAAGGGGCTGCTGGCACCCAGGCGCATCAACGGAGCACGCGTTTACACCCGGCGCGACCGCGCCCGACTGGCGCTCATCCTGCGGGCCAAATCCATTGGCTCACCACTGTCGGAGATCAAACGCTATCTGGACTTATATGGCGACCACGGCGAAGGCCGGGCGCAGCAACTCAACTACGTCATTGACCGCACCGATACCGCCATCCATGAACTGGAACAAAAGCGTGCCCAGATCGACGAAACACTCGCCGAACTGCAGCTCATCAATGCCACGTGCCGCAAACATTTGCAGGACCGTCGACAAGTTGAGGGCAAACAGCGAAAAGTCGCTATTTGAAGCCCTGTGCGCATGGCGATATTGCGCAGTAGCGCAGCTCTCGAACTAACAGGCAAGAATTCGGCTTTGGAACGGTCAAAAAATGACGCTATAATTTGCGGCTTTGCAGCGTATCGAAAACTTCGGTTCAAAGCAAAAAGGGATGTTAGCTCAGTTGGTAGAGCAGCGGACTTTTAATCCGTTTGTCGTGGGTTCGACCCCCGCACATCCCACCAATATATTCAATGGCTTAGCCGCAAGGCTAGGCCATTTTTATTTTGTGGACGTGACAAAAACGTAACCAAATTGACTACGTTTTCGTCACGGACGCGCTGGATTCGATTCGCCGCAACCGCCAGATGTTCCGTCGCGTACTTCGCATAGCGGTCTACCGTCACCCTGGAAGTCCAGTGTGCTACATTGACAATATCCAAAGGTAGAACTAATAAAGCTAGCGAGTAGAGATGATAAAAATGCCTTCAGTAGCCGCAGCCCTTCTTGTGTTGGCTTTTGCCAATTCTGACGTAGCCGCGCAGCAGCAGGTTTTCAAATGCAAAGATGCCGCAGGGAAAATCGAGTTTACTGACTATCCCTGTGGGGGATCGAGAACGGGCGGAAGAATTCCGGTTGAGGTGAATTCCCTCGACTTTTCGGCAGGTAGAGAGTCTCAACTTCGAAAAGAAAATGAACAGTTGCGAGACCAGCAAAGAAGCGCGCCTTCAAACGGCATAGCTTCCCAGCGAACTCAACCCGATTTGCAGACTCAGCGAATCGACAGCATTGCTTGTGAGAGAGCCAAACGCGACTACGAAGTAACAGCGAGTTCGACGGCAAATAGCCGCGCTATCGTGCAATCGAAGAGATCCATGATGTATGGCACTTGCGGCATGAAGGAGCCAGACCAGAACACGATCAACATTGACACCAGGGTCAATAATTTTGTTCGCTAGTGTTTTTTGAAATTTCGTAGAGTGATCAAGACGCAGAAGTTGACGATCAACTAAACTACGTCAGCCTGACAATCCTGGCGAGCCTTGGCGAAACGTGACGTGCGAAGACGGGCCTAAGTCGTTGATAAATAGGGATTTTATCCCCCTTTTAATCCGTTTGTCGTGGGTTCGACCCCCGCACATCCCACCAATTAGCCCGCATGGGCATTGAAAAGCCTGCTACTTAATTGTTAGCAGGCTTTTTTGTTTGTGCTTTATCTGCTTCGTGTAGCCACCAAGTGGCCACCAGTCCAATTTTTTATCCGCTGGGCTGGGCTGTACGACCCGACTGGTTTTCTGACAACCCCATAGCGGTTTCAGGCTCGCGTGTTCGCCGCGCCAGCGCGAGGTGCCAGCCTGCGCATGTTTGTAGTTCCAACGCAAAACGCGTAGCATCCATAAAGTTAAATTGATTAACTCTTAGGAGCATTGCGATGAGCAACCATGTCTACAAGCTGCTTGAACTGACCGGTTCCTCCAGCGTCAGTATTGAAGATGCTGTGAGCGCCGCCATCGCCAAGGCGCATGAGACGGTACGAGACATCCAGTGGTTCAGTATCACCGAGACCCGGGGCCATGTGGTCGATGGCAAGGTGGCGCACTGGCAGGTTTCCCTGAAGGTCGGATTCACGCTCGAATAGCCGCCAGCCCAACAACTCGGAGGTCTGCCATGTACAAACGAATCTTGCTGGCTTACGACGGCTCTGCCCCGGGGCAGCAGGCCCTGCTCGATTGCCATGAAATCGCCCAGTGGAGCCATTCTGAGTTAACGCTTATTGCAGTGATGCCGCTGGCCCTGACCGTCATCGGCCCCGAGAGCGGCGTCTACGACGAGTCGCTTCAAGAAAGCGAGAAAAGCCGCTACCAAACGATTCTCGACACGGGTGTGCGCAAGCTGGCCGATACCGGGCTGACCGCGCGCGGCGAAGTGGTGACTGGGGATGCGGTGACTGAGATTGCGCGTTGCGCCCGTCGGATCGACGCCGACCTGATCGTAGTCGGTCACAAGCATTTAGACGGGTGGGCAGCGCGCTGGTGGCGCGGTTCCGTCTCCAAGGCACTGATTGAGCACGCACCCTGCAGCGTGCTGGTGGTCATCACGCATTGAAAGCGCCTTGGCACCATTCGCCCCTTATCGGCGGCGAGGAGCCTGCAACTCAAGAAATGGCGTTTTTTGCTGGTGTTGGGCGGATGGTGTGGTGTCGGCGCGATCAGGCGAGCCCCAGCGCGTGGAAAACACGAACGGCGGCATAGGCATCGTTGGCGGCGTACACCAACTGGGCCTGGCTCAGGCTGGGCAACGCCCAGTTGGACGTGGTCGCCTTCTTCGACTTGATGAAGCGTTGGTTGAACAGCACCGCCACAGCCCCTTTGACACCCATGTCCTTGCGGTAACCGCGCTGGCGAAACACGGTGTTGAGTTCCAGCATGCCCACCACCTCCACGCCCAGCTTGGACTGGATGCGTTTGCGGTCGTCGCCCAAGCCAAAGCCGGCCTTGGTAAAACCCGGCATGGCCAGCAGTTGTGCCACCACGGCGCGGCACGCCGGGTCGTGCAACTGAAACACCCAAGCTTGATCCAGCGTGGCCAGCTGCACGATGTGCGGGCCATCGGACACTTGATCTTTGAAAAACGTGGGTTTGGATTCGGTATCGAACCCCCAGACCGTGGCGGCGCTGAGTTCCGCATGCGCCTCGTGCGCTTGTGCGGCGGTGGTCACGAGCGCAATGCGGCTGGGCCCCAGGCGGTCGAATTCTGGCAGCGACGCGATTTGCTCTTTGCTGGGGGTGCTGTGTTGGGTGTGCATGGGGGATGTGAAAGCGTGGAGCGCAAGCTTAACGCCTTGCCGCTCTCGCTCAACAAGGCACTGGAGGCGCTGCACCGGCGGTGCGTCATCCTGGCTTACATACACTTGAACAAGCCCGAGTAACCATATTTTGCGGATAATCGCCCCATGACTTCAACATTAAACGCTGATCCGGCCGAACTGGCCAAGTTTTCTGATCTTGCCCACCGCTGGTGGGACATGGAGGGCGAGTTTCGTCCATTGCATCAAATTAATCCCCTGCGCCTGGAGTGGATTAACCATCTTTGTCCGGTCGCGGGCCAACAGGTTCTTGATGTGGGCTGCGGCGGTGGCATCCTGGCAGACTCCATGGCTCGACTGGGCGCCCAGGTGACCGGGATTGATCTGGCCAGCAAAGCGCTCAGAGTCGCGCAGTTGCACGCCCTTGAAGCGCAAACCCCCAACTTGCAATACCAGGAAATCAGCGTTGAAGCCTTGGCAGCACAGCAACCAGGCAGCTTTGATGTCGTCACTTGCATGGAAATGCTGGAACATGTGCCCGATCCAGCTTCGGTGGTTCGGGCCTGCGCCACGCTGGTCAAGCCCGGTGGCTGGGTATTTTTTTCCACGCTGAACCGCAGCCCCAAGTCGTTTATTCTGGCCATTGTGGGTGCCGAGTACGTGCTCAACCTTCTGCCGCGTGGAACCCACGAATACGCCAAGATGATTCGACCCAGTGAGTTGGCAAGTTACTGCCGATCGGTGGAACTTGACCTGCGGCACACGCGGGGTATGCAATACAACCCGCTGACACGGCGCTACTGGATGAGCGACGACACCAGCGTGAACTATCTTTTTGCCACCCAAAAATCCAACGCCGCTATCCTGTGACTGGCACTCCTGACATGTTTGCCGGTATACAGGCGGTACTGTTTGACCTGGATGGCACTTTGATTGACAGTGCGCCGGATTTGGGTGCTGCTGCCGACAAAATGCGTGTCGTTCGTGGCCTGCCTTCATTGCCGATGGCGCACTATCGCCCAATGGCTGGCGCCGGTGCCAGAGGAATGATTGAGGTTGCATTGGGGCTGACCCCCGAACACGCGAATTTTGACGTTTTGCGCGAGGAGTTCTTCAAGAATTACGAACAATGCATGACGGAACAAACCTGTGCCTTTGACGGCGTGCACGAATTGATCAGTTATTTGCTGGTGCGAGGTCTGCCGTGGGGCGTTGTCACCAACAAATCGAAACGATTTACTGATCCCCTGACACGCAAGATGC
>DATCIC010000485.1:0-2608 GCA_036508025.1 Rhodoferax sp.
GATATCGCCACTGAAGCGAATGCCGCCGTCGGCAATCAGCGGCACGCCAGTGCCTCTTAGAGCCATGGCCACGCTGTCAATCGCCATGATTTGCGGCACGCCCACCCCCGCCACGATGCGGGTGGTGCAAATGGAACCTGGACCAATACCGACTTTGACCGCGTCCGCGCCGGCCTCGACCAGCGCCAGCGCTGCGGCACCGGTTGCAATGTTGCCGCCAATCACTTCAACGTGCGGAAAGTTTTGCTTGACCCAGCGCACCCGGTCAATCACGCCTTTGCTGTGCCCATGCGCGGTGTCCACCACGATGGCATCGACCCCCGCGCGCGCCAAGGCCTCCACCCGCTCTTCAGTGCCCTCGCCCACGCCGACGGCGGCACCCACGCGCAATTTGCCCTGCGCATCACGTGCCGCATTGGGGAAACTGGTTTGCTTGGTAATGTCCTTGACGGTGATCAGGCCCTTGAGCTCAAAGGCGTCGTTCACCACCAGCAGGCGCTCAATCTTGTACTGGTTCAATAACACCTTGGCCTGCGTGATGGTGGTGCCATCGGGCACCGTGATCAACTTGTCGCGCGGGGTCATGATCTGGCTCACCGGCAGGTCATAACGGGTTTCAAAGCGCAGGTCACGCCCGGTGACGAGGCCAACCACCTTGCCGCCATCACATACCGGAAAGCCCGAGACACCGAGTTGCGCCGACAGGTCCATCACCTGGCGCACGGTGTGCTGCGGCGTGATCACCACCGGGTCGCGCAACACGCCTGATTCATAGCGTTTGACCTTGGCCACTTGCGCCGCCTGCTCCTGCGCCGTCATGTTTTTATGAACAATGCCAATGCCGCCCTCTTGCGCGATGGCAATTGCAAGACGCGACTCGGTAACCGTGTCCATGGCAGCAGAGGCCAAGGGCAGGTTGAGCGCAATATTGCGGGTGAAACGAGTGGCGAGAGAAGTGTCCTTGGGGAGGACTTGAGAGTACGCTGGCACCAATAGAACATCGTCGAAGGTGAGCGCTTTGCCGATTAGGCGCATGGTCTAAGCTCCAAATGGCGGATTGTACCCGCGCCTCTGGCGCGCCCCGGCGGCACAGTTGCTGCATCCAATGTTGTTTGCCAGGGTTAGCCGCCAGGCAGAGGCGCCGGCAGCGCGCTAAACTTCGGCCATGAAAAATATCCGGCAAATTCTGTTTCTCCTCGCGTGCCTGGTTTCGCTGGCAGCGTCGGCGCAGTGGCAATGGACCGACAAGGATGGACGCAAGGTGTTTAGCGACCGCGCGCCCCCGGCCGACGTCTTGGATAAAAATATTTTGAAACGACCGGGCATGGGGGGCAAAACCACGGTTAACGCGGATGCGCCCTCCTCTGCGGTGTCGCCTGTCGCCGCAGCATCGGCGGCGCAAAGCGCGGCCAGCGCACCCAAACTCAGTGGCATCGACAAAGAGTTGGCTGACAAGAAAAAGAAAGCAGAAGAAGCGCAGGCCACGCAGCGCAAAGCCGAGCAAGAGAAGGTGGTCAAAGCCAAAGTCGAGAACTGCGCGCGCGCCAAACAAGCCAAAGCCAACTTTGATTCCGGCGTGCGTGTCAGCCGAATCAATGAAAAAGGCGAGCATGAAGTGCTCGATGACGCTGCCCGTGCCAGCGAGGTAAAGCGTATTCAGGCCATCATGAATTCCGACTGCCAATAGCCAGTTTGAGAGGCAGCGTAGATCGCCGGCTCAATAACCTGCCTTGGCCCCTGCACGTTTTTTCACAAAAAGTCCGGCGCTACGCGCACCCTGTCTGGCAAAGCGCTCCCGGCGCGCCACTTTGGGGTCGACGGTGAGCGGCCGATAAATTTCCACCCGATCATTGTCTTGGAGCACTTGTGCCAGGCTTGCCTTGTGACCCCAGACGCCCAGCGCCAGGGAGGACGGATCAAGCGCAGGGAAAAGCTGCAGCAGCCCACTGGTCTGTAAGGCCTGCAACACCGTACTGCCGGCGGTTAATTGCAGCACGACCTCCCGCACATCGCGGGCGAGCGGCGAAAAAATCACCGTGATTTGAAGGCAAGCGTCACTCGCCATAAACTTGTTTGGCCCGCTTGACAAAGGCGTCCACCATGCTGGCCGCGATCCTGTCAAACACCGGACCCACCAGCTTGCCCAGCGTCGCATTGTCAAAGCCGTAGTGGAGCGTCAGTTCGACCCGGCAAGCGCGCTGGGAGTCATCACCGATAGGCAGAAAATTCCATTCGCCATCGAGTCTTGAAAATGGGCCGTTCACCAGCTTGATGGCCACCTGCCGGTCTGGCACATGCGCGTTGCGCGTGGTGAAGGTCTGGCGGATGCCACTGAAAGAAATGCCGATTTCAGCCGTCATGCCGTTTTCGTCGCTCTCCACGACGCGCGCGCGGTCACACCAAGGCAAAAATTTGGGATATTGATCCACATCCGTCACGAGCCTATACATTTCGGACCGGCTGTACCAGATGAGGACGGACTTGGTGACGATTTTCATAGGTGGGTGGTGATCTGCTCGGAATTCTAAACAAGTGGGTATTCTGGCTGATCGTGACTGATCATTTCAACCTGTTGCTAGCATTTTCAGGTAAACAAACAGGGTCTCTT
>DATCIC010000486.1:0-3088 GCA_036508025.1 Rhodoferax sp.
TATCGAGACCACCTTCGTCAAGCCGGGCGACATCGACGGCTGGCGTGCGGCGGTGCGGCCCAACACCAAGCTTTTTTTCGGTGAAACCGTGGGCAATCCGGGGCTGGAAGTGCTGGACATTGCCACCGTCTCTTCCATCGCCCACGAGGCGGGCGTGCCGCTGCTGGTGGACTCGACCCTCACCTCGCCCTGGCTCATCAAGCCGTTCGACCATGGCGCTGATCTGGTGTACCACTCGGCCACCAAATTCTTGAGCGGCCACGGTACGGTGATTGGCGGCATTGTGGTGGACGGCGGCACATTTGACTGGGACCAATCGGGTAAATTCCCGGAACTCACCACGCCCTACGAGGGCTTTCACAACATGGTGTTCAGTGAGGAGTCGACCGTCGGTGCCTTCTTGTTACGTGCTCGGCGCGAGGGCCTGCGCGACTTTGGCGCCTGCATGAGCCCGCATTCGGCGTGGCTGATTTTGCAGGGGATTGAGACCCTGTCGCTGCGCATGGAACGCCACATGAGCAACACGCGCAAGGTCGTTGAATTTTTGGCGAGCCAGCCCTTTGTGGCGCGGGTGGGGCACCCGCTGCTGAGCAGTCACCCCAGTCACGCCCTGGCGCAAAAGCTGTTGCCGCGTGGGGCTGGCTCGGTGTTCAGCTTTGACCTCAATGGCAGCCGCGAGCAGGGCAAGAAGTTCGTCGAAAGCCTCAAAGTCTTCAGCCACCTGGCCAACGTGGGCGATTGCCGCAGCCTGGTGATTCACCCGGCCAGCACGACGCACTTTCGCATGAGCGACGAAGCACTGGCGGCTGGTGGCATCACGCAGGGCACGATCCGGCTCTCCATCGGGCTGGAAGACCCGGATGACCTGATTGATGACCTCAAGCGGGCGTTGAAAACGGCAGAAAAGGCAGGTGCATGATGGAACTCACAGTCAACGGCCACAGTACTTATTGCTACACCGGTGGCAAAACTTTCGATGCCACCAAGCCCACCATCATCTTCATCCACGGCGTATTGAACGACCACAGCGTGTGGATTTTGCAGACCCGCTACCTGGCCAATCACGGCTGGAATGTGCTCGCTGTGGACCTGCCGGGCCACTGCCGAAGCGCAGGCGACCCACCGGCCACGGTGGAAGACGCCGCCGATTTTGTGATCGCGCTGATGGACGCTGCGGGTCTTCAAAAGGCGGTGCTGGTAGGCCACAGCTTTGGTTCACTGGTTGCGCTGGAAGCTTGCGCCCGCGCACCAGAACGCATCAGCCAGCTGGTGCTGGTGGGCATCGCCTTCCCGATGAAAGTCTCACCCGCCTTGCTGGAGTCGTCATTGAGCGAGCCGATGAAGGCGCTGGAGATGGTCAACATCTTTTCACGCTCAACTCTGGCGCCGCCGCCCTCAAGCATGGGGCCGGGCACCTGGGTCTATGGCGCGTCCATGGCGCTGGGGCGCCGGGTGCTGGCCAGCAACCCCCTCGTCAACCTGTTTCATACCGGTTTCAAAGCCTGCGACAGCTACAGTCATGGCGAGGCGGCGATGGCGCAGGTGCAGTGCCCGGTGCTTTTTGTGTTGGGCAGCGTTGATCAGATGACGCCACCCAAAGCGGCGCAGGGCCTGATCAAAAAGGTGTTAAACGCCCAAGTGATTTACCTGCCCGGCGGCCACCAGCAGATGAACGAGACGCCCGAGCCGATGCTGGCGGCGTTGAACGGGTTTTTGAAATCGTGAGGCGTGTGAGGCCGCGCCTGTTTTTCCCTTACGCAGGCTTGGCATAAAAAAATGACACTCCAACGGGCAACAGGCCCTATTTGACCGAAGCAGAGGCTTTAGCCAGCGAGCGCGGCAAAGGCCCGCGCTGTGATCTCATCGACACCGCCGGTGCCGCTGATTGCGCGGTATTTGGGTGCGGCAGCCGGTTCGGCCTTGGCCCAGTTGCTGTAGTAATCCACCAGCGGGCGGGTTTGCGCGCTGTACACCTCCAGCCGCTTCTTCACGGTCTCTTCCTTGTCGTCATCGCGCTGGATCAAAGGCTCACCGGTGACGTCATCCACGCCCGCTACTTTAGGCGGGTTGAATTTGACGTGGTAGGTGCGGCCGGAAGCCGCGTGGGAGCGCCGGCCACTCATGCGCTCGATGATGGCGTCAAACGGCACGTCGATTTCCAGCACGTAATCAAGTTTGACACCAGCGGCTTTCATGGCGTCGGCCTGCGGAATGGTGCGCGGAAAGCCGTCAAACAGGAAGCCGGCCGCGCAATCCGGTTGGGCAATGCGTTCTTTCACTAGGTTGATGATCAGGTCGTCGCTGACCAGACCGCCCGCGTCCATCACTTTTTTGGCCTCAATGCCGAGCGGCGTGCCGGCCTTGACTGCGGCGCGCAGCATGTCACCGGTTGAGATTTGCGGAATGGCGTATTTTTGGCAGATGAACGTGGCTTGCGTGCCTTTGCCAGCGCCGGGTGCGCCCAACAGGATGAGTCTCATGGTTTTCCTTTGATTTGATGGAAATCAGTTAGCGACCCCGGCTGGCATTCAAAGCAACCGGCGCGCCTCGTTTTTTTTGACAAGAATAGCACGCGTCAAGCTCGCTTTACCTGACGCGGATCAAGCGCGGATCAAGCACCAAACAGGCGACGCACACGCTCCAGGTCTTCTTGCGTGTCCACGCCCGGGCCAGGTGCGTGGGGCGCGACATGGACAGCAATCCCGTAGCCGTGCCACAGGGCGCGCAACTGCTCCAGCGATTCCGTGAGCTCGATCGGCGCCTGCGTCAGGGTCGGGAAGCATCGTAAAAAACCGACCCGGTAGGCATAAATGCCAATGTGGCGCAACGGGGGCGGGCTGGGCAGCGCAGCGCTGTCGTTCAAAGTCAGGGCTTGATCGCGCCAGCAGGGGATTGGGGCGCGGCTGAAATACAGTGCCAGTCCTTGGGCGTCGAGCACCACCTTGACGACGTTGCGGTTGTTGAATTCTGCTTCGCTATTGATAGCGTGTGCTGCTGTGCTCATGCTGGCTGCAGGCTGATTGAGCAGTAAATTGGCAACGGCGGCGACGAGTGACGGGTCAATCAAAGGCTCGTCGCCCTGCACGTT
>DATCIC010000487.1:0-3146 GCA_036508025.1 Rhodoferax sp.
GTGCATCGGCAACACCAGCGCCAGGCCCGTGCTCAGCAGCGCCAGCCCGAGCCCCCATTGCCGCACCGTCCATGACGGCTTGATACTGTGCGCCGACACCGCGCCCGAGTACACATCACCATAGGCGTTGTCAATTTCATCCACCAGGATCAGGCTCAGCGCGATCAGCCCGCCTTGTGCCAGCAACAGGGCATTGACCAGATTCGCATCGGGCTGCGCCACACTGACCACCATCACGCCGAGTGCGTAGCACCAGATGTTGGCCAGCGCGTAGCCGAGCCAGGTGCCGCTTAGGGCGCTGCGGCCTGACTTGCCGTAGCGCGCATAGTCAGCCACCAAGGGCAGCCATGACACCGGCATGGCAATGACCAGGTCCATGGCCGAGAGCATGCCCATGCTGCCATCGCCCTCTCTAGCCCAAAACGCTTCAAGCCCCATGCTGTGCAGTTGGCCGCCAAACTGCCAGGTCAACCACAACAGCGACGCAATCACCAGCGGCAGGCCGACCCGGCTGATGACTTTTCGCACCAGTTGCGTCATGGAACCTGCCAGCAGCAGCGTCAGCACCGCGCCCCACAACAGCGTGGTGGCGACGATGCCGCCCGTGCCCTCCAGCGACAGGCCAAAAGACTGTTTGCCAATGGCGGCTGTGCCGTCGCGCATCACCACCAGCTCAAAGGTGGTCCAGCCGATGAGCTGGGCCATGTTCAACAGAACCGGCAAACGTGCAAAGTAACTGCCATAGGTGGCGTGCATCAGCCCGGCGCTGGACAGGCCGCTGTCGCAACCCAGCTTGGCCGTCCAGGCCAGCAGGCCGGCGCCCAGCAGCGATCCCAGCACAATGGCAATGGCCGCATCACGGCTGCCCACGGCCGGCACCAGGTACGCGCCGACTTGCATCACCAGCAGGCCCACGCCCAGGCTGAACCAGAGTGAGGCGTGGTCATGCCAGTTAAAAACCCGCTCAGCGGTCGCCACTGGCGTTAAAGCCTGGTTGACGTTGTCGGTGAAATTTGTATTTGCCATCTATTTGCTCCATGCAAAAAAGTTGGCAGGTTGGCTGAATCTGAAAACGCAGTTGTGTCAGCAGAGAAGGCGGTGACACCGGTGTTCAGACTTGCTTCCCTGCGCGAGGATTACCTCAGTCAGGTTCAAAGGGACTTTCTCAGTCACCCAACTTTGTCAACAGTCGGGCAACACCCCTAGCGAAATGCGCTCCGATAAAAGAGCACGATGCAGATTCTACTCAGTCAAATACCGGCGTTTCCACGCCCAACACCTTGTGCAGTTTCGGACTGGTGGTGGTGTACTGCAAAAAGACCTTTTTCTCGGGTGAAATGATCGGCATGGCCCCAAAAGCGGCCAGCGCGCATTCATGAAAGCCACTCAAGATCAGCTTCTTTTTGCCGGGGTAGATGTTGATATCGCCGACAGCAAAAATACCGGGCTCGCTGGTGGAAAACTTCTCGGTGTCCACCTTGAGCTGTTTGCGCTCGATGTCCAGACCCCAATCGGCAATGGGCCCCAACTTGGGCGAGAGGCCAAAAAAGACCAGTAACACATCGAGTGGCACGACACGGGTGACGCCGTCAGCACCGGTGACTTTGATGCCGATGAGCTGGCTGTCCTGGTCCTCAAAGCCGGTGATCTGGCCGACGATGAACTGCATCTCCAGCGCGTCGCACAGTTCGCGCATTTTTGCCACATTGGCCGGCGCCGCCTTGAAGCCGTCGCGACGATGGATCAGGATCACGCTGGCGGCTTTGTTGGGGCCTTCTTTGACAAAGTCAAGCGCCCAGTCGAGGGCCGAATCGCCGCCGCCGACGATGACCAGATTCTTATCCGCAAAATCTGCCGGGTTACGCACGCGGTAAAACAATTGCGAGTCTTCAAACACCTCCAGGCCGTCCACCTTGAGGGTGCGCGGCTGGAAGGCGCCCACGCCGGCGGCAATGAAGATGGTTTTGCTCAGGAAGCTCGTGCCCTTGGATGTTTCTACAAAAAAACGTCCGTCGCTTTGCTTTTCCACCACGGTGACTTCCTGCCCGTAGTGAAACGTGGCGCCAAAGGGCGCAATCTGTTTCAGCAGGTTTTCCGTCAATTCCCGGCCAGTACAGACCGGCACCGCCGGGATGTCGTAGATGGGCTTGTCAGGGTAGAGCTCGACGCACTGACCACCGGGGTGCTCCAGTGAATCGACCACATGGGCCTTGATTTCGAGCAGGCCGAGCTCGAACACCTGAAACAGCCCGACCGGGCCGGCACCGATGATCACCGCATCGGTTTCTATGGGGTCTTGATGGTTACGCACCAGGGGGTCGCAAACAACTAATCAGCGAGTCAAAAACGGCAGTTTGCCGGTCTTGTCTTTCCACTCTTCGGCCTCAGGCAACGCGGGCTTGCGCTTGGTGATGGTTTTCCACCCCGGCAGCTTGGCCAGATCGGCGTTGATTTTGGTCATATGTTGCTGATCTTTGGGCACGTCTTCTTCAGCGTAGATGGCGTTGACCGGGCATTCGGGAATGCAGACGGCGCAGTCAATGCACTCATCGGGGTCGATGGTCAGAAAGTTGGGGCCCTCGCGAAAGCAATCCACGGGACAGACATCGACGCAATCGGTGTACTTGCATTTGATACAGGCTTCAGTGACGGTATGTGTCATGTTGTGTTTTTCGACAAGGTAGGTGAAAAGGGTTGATTTTATTGGGTTTCAAAATCCATTCAGCCAAATTGGCCTTGCAGGCCACGGGATTACTTGAACTGGGTCAATGAATCAACACCGCGCCCGAGGTTTTGTGCGAGGCCGTGTCCACCAACACCAGTGCGCCCAGCACCCGGGACTGGCTGAACGGCCGCGCCGCTATCGGCTCTTGCAGCACCAGCTCGACATGGCCGATGGCATTGGCGGTCAGCGCACTGGCGGCTTCTTCGGCCAGGGTGTTGATGTCTAGCTTGTGCACGATGCGCTTGACCCGGGCTTTGACCCAGCGGTGCCCATGCAGCGCCCAATAAACACGGCCCGCGACCAGCGGTTCGTCGTCCATCCAGGCGACGGTTACCTTGAGTTCGCGGCTGGGCTCCAAGCTGCTGCTGGCTGGTGCGGTATCGAAATCATCGGGGGCAATCGGGGTATTTGTTGGAGCGGG
>DATCIC010000488.1:0-4579 GCA_036508025.1 Rhodoferax sp.
CACGCCATCGTCGACCAACCCCCTTTTGACCAAGCCTGGCTATAAGACGACTTTCCGGTTGCTGGCCAACGACAATTCGCTCGGCGCGGGGCTGGCTTTTTACGCCGCTGACACTTTGAAGCTCAAGCGCATCGCCATCATTGACGACCGTTCCGCTTATGGCCAAGGGGTGGCTGAGATTTTCAGGAAGACCGCCGCATCCAAAGGCATCACGATCATTGATGATCAGTTCACCACCGACAAGTCGGTTGACTTCATGGCGATCCTGACGGCCATCAAAGGCAAAAATCCGGATGGCGTGTTTTTTGGCGGCATGGACGCGCAAGCGGGTCCCATGTTGCGTCAGATGGAGCAACTCGGCCTCAACAATGTTAAGTATTTTGGTGGTGATGGTATTTGTACCCAGGATCTGATCAAACAGTCCGCTGGCGCTAAAACACTCGAAAACGTGATTTGCGCTGAAGGCGGTGCCTCCCTGGCCAAAATGCCCGGTGGTGTAGCCTGGAAGGCACGGTATGACGCCAAATATCCCGGCCAGTTTCAGGTTTACGCCCCCTATGTCTACGATGCCGTGAATGTGATTGTTGACGCCATGAAGCGCGCTGGCAGTGCAGACCCCAAGGTCTATCTCGCCAAATTGGCTGATACCAATTACAAAGGTATTACGACCAATGTGCAGTTTGAACCCAATGGCGAGTTGAAGAATCCGGCCATAACAATCTACACCTACAAGAGCGGAAAAAAAGCAGCTTTGAACTGATCCAGTTCTGTACCAGAAAAAAAGCCATCTTCGGATGGCTTTTTTCTTGGCCCTTGGGCTTGTGCAAGGGAAATCAGACTTTGCTCGGTTAAAATCGTGAGTGCGGGAGCGGTGGATGAGTGGTTTAAGTCATACGCCTGGAAAGCGTACGAGGGGTCAAACCCTCCGGGGGTTCGAATCCCCCCTGCTCCGCCAGTTGATAAGTAAATACGGGCCTTTTGAGGCCCGTATTTCATGCTGCTTTTGCCAGGCTCACATTCACAGACGCCCCAGCAGCAAGTACTCCATGAGCGCCTTTTGCACGTGCATGCGGTTTTCTGCTTCTTCCCACACCACTGATTGATCACCGTCAATTACCTCCGCTTGCACTTCTTCACCCCGGTGTGCCGGCAGGCAGTGCATGAATAGCGCATCCGGCTTGGCCGCGTGCATCATGTCCAGGTCGACGCACCAATCAGCAAACGCCACTTTTCGGGCTTCGTTTTCGGCTTCAAAGCCCATGCTGGTCCAGACATCGGTGGTGACCAGATCGGCACCGGCGCACGCCTGCATCGGGTCCTGAAACACCTGGTAACTGTCACTCGAGCGCAGGCCGGCGATGGACTGGTCAACTTCATAGCCACCGGGCGTGCTGACATGCACCTTGAAGCCGAGGATTTCGCTGGCTTGCAGCCATGTGTTGGCCATATTGTTACCGTCACCGACCCAGGCGACCGTCTTGCCCGCAATGGAGCCGCGGTGCTCGATGTAGGTGAAGATGTCGGCAAGAATCTGGCACGGGTGAAATTCGTTGGTCAGGCCGTTGATCACCGGCACGCGCGAGTGTTGGGCAAAGCGCTCTATCTTGGTCTGCTCAAAGGTGCGGATCATCACCAGATCGACCATGCGGCTGATCACCTTGGCGCTGTCTTCAATCGGTTCGGCACGGCCCAGCTGGCTGTCGCCGGTGGTCAGATGCACCACGCTGCCGCCCATCTGGTACATGCCAGCCTCAAAGCTCACCCGCGTGCGGGTGGAGGCTTTCTCGAAAATCATGGCCAGGGTTCGATCCAGCAGCGGGTGGTGCTTTTCGTAGGCTTTGAACTTCTTTTTGATCAGGGCGGCCCGCTCAAACAGGTAGGCGTAGTCGGACGCAGCGAGGTCGCTGAATTGCAGGTAGTGTTTCATGGCGGGTACTCGCAGGGCAGGGTTGAAACCAGTGGATGGCTGTCGGCGTTCTTCAGTTGGCGTCGGACAAAAGCTGCTTGATCAGCGGACACAGGATGCTGACCACTTCGTCGGCTTCGGTCGCGCTCATGATCAGGGGCGGCACCAGGCGGATGACGGTGTCGGCGGTAACGCTGATGAGCAGGCCTTTGTCGGCACATTGCTGGACCAGGGCTGAGCAAGGTTTTGCCAGTTCAACCCCGATCATCAGACCCATGCCACGAATTTCCTTGACGCTGCCGGATGCCAGTTCTGCCGCCAGTGCGTGGCCAAGCCCAGAGGATAAATGCTTGCCCACCTGCGCCGCGTTCTCAAGCAGACCCTCTTCTTCCATGATGCGAATGGTCTCGACCCCAGCCCGCATGGCCAGCGGATTGCCGCCAAAGGTCGAGCCGTGGTTGCCGGGCTGGAAGATGTTGGCCGCCTTGGGGCCGGCCACCACCGCGCCAATCGGCACGCCCGAGCCCAATCCTTTGGCCAGTGGCATCACATCGGCCTTGATGCCGGCCCACTGGTGGGCAAACCATTTGCCGGTGCGGCCCATGCCGCTTTGCACTTCGTCAATCATCAGCAGCCAGTCGCGCTCGTCGCACAGTTGCCGCACCGCTTTGAGGTAGTCGATGTGCATCGAGTTGATGCCGCCTTCGCCCTGGATAGCCTCCAGAAATACCGCCACCACATTCGGATTACCCTCTGTTGCCTGCTTCAGGCTATCGATATTGTTGAGCGGCACCCGGATAAAACCTTCCACCAGTGGGCCAAAACCGGCCTGAATCTTGGGGTTGCCGGTGGCGCTCAGGGTGGCGATGGAGCGACCATGAAAGGCCTTGTCATACACCACGATCTCGGGACGTTCGATGCCCTTGTCATGGCCAAATTTGCGCGCCAGCTTCAAGGCGGCTTCGTTCGCTTCCAGACCGGTGGAGCAGAAAAAGACATTGCTCATGCCCGACAGTTCGACCAATTTTTTGGCCAGCACTTCCTGGTTGGGCACGTGGTAGTAGTTGCAGCTGTGGATGATCTTGCCAATCTGGTCCTGCAGCGCCGGCACCAGCTTGGGATGGTTGTGGCCCAGGGTGTTGACGGCAATGCCGCCGAGCGCGTCCAGATACGACTTGCCATTGACATCCCACACCCGGCAGCCCTGGCCATGCGACAGGGCGATGGGCAAACGTCCGTAGGTGTTCATGACGTGGGGCGATGCGGCTTCAATAAACGGGGTGGCAGTCATGGATGGGGCTCCAGTTGGTCAGTCGGGGATGGCGCCTGGTCGCTTTGCGTCGCGGCACACTGTTCCCAAGAAAACAAAAAGGCCCGTTCAATGGCGGGCCGTTGAAGAGCAATTTTAGGCCAACAAAAAAGCCGTCTTTCGACGGCTTTTTGCTTTGCTTGAGCAGCGCACCCGTTACAAACGGCGGATCGACTTTCTAAAAAGTCAATCCGTGCGATTTGCCTGAAAAATCAGGCGGCGACGGCGGCCAGGGCTTTCACCTTGGTCGACAGACGGCTCTTGTCACGAGCGGCCTTGTTTTTGTGGAAGATGCCTTTGTCTGCCACGGTGTCAACCACGGCTTGCATCTTGGCAAACAACTCGGTTGCCTTGGCCTTGTCGCCAGCGACAACTGCCTTTTCCACGTTCTTCACCGCAGTGCGGTATTTGGAACGCAGCGAGGTGTTTGCAGCGTTGATTTTGACGTCCTGACGGACGCGTTTGCGGCCCGACGCCAGGCGCGGGTTCTTTTTCTTGGGTTTTCCAGATGCCATATATTTAGTTCCTTGTGTCTGAGGATGTTGCCAGCAAAGCCTGCGATTCTAACAGGTGCTGCTCTGACGCAGCTACACTTCGGGTGGTGAGTCTCCTCAAATCTGCTTCTATTGTTTCCCTGCTGACACTGGTGTCGCGCATTACCGGGTTGGTGCGTGAACTTCTGATTGCATCGACCTTCGGCGCCAATGCCATGACGGACGCGTTCAATGTCGCGTTTCGTATCCCCAACCTGTTTCGCCGCTTTTTTGGCGAAGGCGCCTTCAGTCAGGCCTTTGTGCCGGTGCTGGCGGCCTCCAAAGCGCAGCACGGTGAGGCGGCCACCCAAGCCGTGATCAACCATGCCGCCACGGTTCTGACCTGGGCTTTATTGGTGCTCAGCATCATCGGCGTGGCAGCCGCTCCGGCCCTGGTGTGGGCCATGGCCAGCGGCTTGCAGCAGGATCCGCGCGGTTTTGAATTGGCTATTGTCATGACGCGATGGATGTTTCCGTACATTGCCTTCATGTCGCTGGTGGCGCTGGCTGCGGGCGTGCTCAATACCTGGAAGCATTTTTCCGTACCGGCTCTCACGCCGGTGTTGTTGAACCTGTGCATGATCGCCGCGGCCTGGCTGGGGGCGCCGTGGTTCAAGAGCCTGGGGCTGGAGCCGATTTACGCGCTGGCCGGTGGCGTGCTGCTGGGTGGCGTGCTGCAACTGGGTGTGCAGTGGCTGGCCTTGAAAAAACTCGGGCTCGCCCCCGCTATCGGCCTGCGCTGGCATGCGTTGCGCGCGGCATGGAGCGACCCCGCCACCAAAAACATCCTGCGCCTGATGGGACCTGCCTTGCTGGGGGTGAGCGTGGCGC
>DATCIC010000489.1:0-5464 GCA_036508025.1 Rhodoferax sp.
ACGCCTATGCGCTGCGCACCCTGCGTGAGCGCCTGAGCGTACCCATGATCGTGGACGCCGGCTTGGGCCTGCCATCGCACGCTGCCCAAGTGATGGAATGGGGCTTTGACGGCGTGCTGCTCAACACCGCCGTCGCCCTGGCGCAAGACCCCGTGGCCATGGCAGGTGCTTTTGCCGCTGCCACACACGCAGGACGAGTTGCATTTTTGAGTGGCGCCATGCCCGAGCAGCACGCGGCGCAGCCCAGCACCCCCGTGCTGGGCACGCCTTTTTGGCATCAGGTTGGGGCCGATACATGACCATGCACAACGCCATGGTGCAGGCCATCGTCACGACCCACGCCGACCTCGCTTTGGCGCTTGGCGCCAGCGCATCGCAGAGCGCAGCCACCTTCAACTCTGATGCAGTGGTTTACCGCGCCGCCAAAAACGCCTGCCTGGCGCTGGGTTTCATTGAGGCGGATGCCGAGTGCGTGGCGCTGGCCTGGCAAAACCAGACTGATCGCACCGGGCATTTTGACGTGACGGCCTGGCCCGGCCAGCCTGAGGATTTCGGTATGCAGGCCTGGCCGCGCCCAACTGCGTTTGCGGCCTGCCCGCACCAATTGGGCCTGTACGCGGTCCTGCCCGATGCTGCCTGGGTGGGGCGTATGGCGCGAGCTGGCGTGCCCACCGTTCAACTGCGCTTCAAATCCGATGACCCACAAGTCATTGCCTGCGAAGTACGCGCAGCCACTCAAGCGGTCAAAGGCACGAATGCCCGGCTTTTTATCAACGACCATTGGCAAGCCGCCATCGATGCCGGGGCCTACGGCGTGCATCTGGGGCAAGAAGACATGGTCGATGCAGATCTGGAAAAGATCAGGGCAGCGGGCTTGAGTTTGGGCCTGAGCAGTCACGGTTACGCCGAGATGCTGCGGGCAGATCACTACAACCCGAGCTACATCGCCATGGGTGCGGTGTTTGCCACCACGCTTAAACGCATGCTGACACCGCCGCAAGGCCTGGCACGACTACGTGCTTATGCCCGGCTGATGCGTGACTATCCGAAAGTGGCGATTGGGGGGATAGACGCAGGCAAACTGCTGGACGTGCTGAACTGTGGCGTGGGATCGATTGCAGTGGTGCGTGCCCTGGTGGCCGCTGAAAATCCTGAAGCCATGGCAAATAGTCTACAAGCCAAGATCAACGCCAGGCTCCTGGCCATGGCGCTTGAGCCCAAGCCTTGAGATGCAAAGCGTTGCGCAGAGGTGCCATGGAAGAATCGATTCGGCAGCTTATTTCAGGCTCAGAACCCACTCTGCCAGTTTTTTGGCTTCTGCTTCGTTGACTTGCGTGTTGGCCGGCATCGGCACCGCACCCCAAACGCCAGAGCCGCCCTTCATGATTTTTGTTGCCAACTTGGCCGCCGCGTCCTTTTGACCGGCGTATTTCTTCGCAACATCTTGATACGCCGGACCCACCAATTTTTTGTCGATGATATGGCAGGCCAAACAATTTTTGGATTTGGCAAGCGCCAGATCGGCCCATGCAGGGAGAGTTACCGCAACAGCGGCAATTAAAGCGAGAATGGACCGTTTAATCATTGACACCTTATCGGTTGGCTAAAAGCTTATAACGTAATTGTATTGATTAGCGTTGACACTCACCGCCGTAATGACAAGCAACAAATGACAGGATTTCGATATGTATTTATTAGGACTGGGGCTGGCTTTTCTCGTCATGAAGTATCTGGCAATCGGCCCAGTGGCGGCTTGGAGCTGGTGGGTTGTTCTGGCGCCATTTGGCCTCGCCGTGCTCTGGTGGGCGTGGGCTGACAACTCCGGCTATACAAAAAAGAAAGCGATGGAACGTGAAAATAGTCGCAGGCAGGATCGAATTAACAGAAACCGGGAAAACATGGGAACTTCCACAAAGAAGAACCGGCGTTAAGGGGGCAGGCAGTGAGCAGAGCCGCTCAAAAAAACATCAATTTACGCGGTCGCATGGCAATAGGTGCGTAGCCATGGTTAAGCGGGCCACTGCCCTTACCGGTACGCACCTGCGCGCCCGCCTGCAAAGCCTCGCGCACAAAGTTACGGGCCTGCTGCACGGCATCGGGCAGCGAAGCGCCCAAGGCCAGATGGGCCGCGATGGCCGACGACAAGGTGCAGCCGGTGCCGTGGGTGTTGGGACTGTCAATGCGCGGTGCCTGCATCCATAGTTTTTCACCGCCAGCGCTCAGCAGCAAGTCCATCACGTTGCGGCCCGGCAAGTGACCCCCTTTGAGCAAGACAGCGCGCGCGCCTTTGGCCAGCAAGTCAAGTGCCGCCCGCTCCATGTCTTGCTTTGAGCCCAGGGGATAGCCCACCAGCAGCGCGGCCTCATCCAGGTTGGGGGTGATCACTGCGGCGCGGACAAATAGTTCACGCACCAGCACCTCGATCGCTGCGTTGTCAATCAACACCGCCCCACTGGTGGCCACCATCACCGGGTCGAACACCACATGCTGCATGGCATGCCGGTCAATCGCTTCGGCGACCGTCTGCACAATCTCCGGCGAGTGCAACATGCCGATCTTGACCGCATCAGCGCCAATGTCTTCCATCACGGCGTCAATCTGGTCGCGCAGCATCTGCGGCGGCACGGCATGAATCGAACGCACGCCACAGGTGTTTTGCGCCGTGAGCGCGGTAATGGCGGTCATGCCGTAGCAACCCAGCGCCGAAAATGTTTTCAGGTCAGCCTGGATGCCCGCGCCACCACCGCTGTCCGAGCCAGCAATGGAAAGAACCCGGGGATACTCATATTTGAATTTATTAGTAGTCATCAATTAGTCCTCGCAAGTCAGGTCTTGATCAGACCGCGTCGATGAGTCGTCTCAGCTTGACCGCCGCCACACAGGGGTCTTGCGCCGCACACAGTGCGCTGACCACAGCCAGTCCATCGGCACCGGCCAAAAGCACCTCGCGCGCGTTGCCAACATGAATCCCCCCAATCGCCACCAAGGGTAAAGCGGTTACGCGTCGGACTTGCCGCAAGCCTTCGAGTCCCCACGGCGGCAAGGTATCAGTTTTAGTGGGTGTGGCAAAGATCGGACTGACGCCCAAATAATCCACCGGCAACTCGGCACTGCGCGCGACATCTTCCAGGGTCTCGACCGACCAGCCGATGAAGACGTCGGGCGGCAACAGCTGGCGCGCCTGCATCACCGGCATGTCGCTGTGCCCCAGATGCACACCCTGCGCGCCACAGGCCAGCGCAACGTCAATCCGGTCATTAATCACGAGGGGAATGTCATGCGGCGCCAGCAAATCCTTCAGTGCCAGCGCCTGGGCTAAAAAATCACGGGTATTGAGTTGTTTCTCGCGCAACTGCACACAGGTGACGCCGCCTTGCACCGCCGCGGCCACGACATCAGCCAGCGGACGGCCACCGGCACAGAACTGGTCCGTGACCAGATACAAGCGCAGTGCCTGCAAGCGCACGCCGTGTGCCAAGGTGCTGGTGCCTACCACTGAGCGACTTCGAGTTTCAGCCGCTGCTCAAAAGTGCTCTGGTCAAGCAGCTGTAACTCGTCCAACAAAGCCATTTGCAAGCTGCCGACACCCCTGCCACGTGCGATTACTTTTTCAGCTGCTACTTCACCCACCACGCCCAGCAAGGCCATCGCGGCCACTGTGGCGCGCCAGGCATCGGGCTGCACGGCACAAAATGCGCCAATGAGGGCGGTGGCCGAGCATCCCACGCCGGTGATACGGGTCATCCAAACATGCCCGTTGGACAATTGCGCCCAACGATGTTTGGCATCCAGAATATGGTCGATTGGCCCACTGACGCATACGACGCCTTGGGTCCGCTGGACCAAGGCCTGGGCCGCGCCCAGCGCATCGTTGGTGCCAGCGCTGCTGTCCACACCGCGTGTCTGTACAGCGGCGCCTGCGACGCTCATGATCTCCGAGCCATTGCCCCGCACCACCGTTGGCAAGGCCGTCGTCAAAAGCTGTTCAATGGATTCGTTTCGGTACTTGGTGGCACCGGCGCCCACCGGGTCCAGCACGACGGGAATGCCACGCTTGGCGGCAGCGCGCAGCGCCAGTTGCATGCTCTCGATCCAGTACGGGTCCAGCGTGCCAATATTGAGCACCAAGGCCTGGGCAATGCCCACCATGTCAGCCACCTCTTCATGCGCGTGCGCCATGACTGGAGAAGCCCCGGCTGCCAACAGCACATTGGCGTTGAAATTGATCACCACCAGATTGGTGATGCTGTGCACAAGAGGAGAGCGTTCGCGCACCGCGCAGACATCAGACCAAAGATCAGAGAATGAAAGTTTTGCGGCCATGTGGTTCCTGAAAAAAGAAGCTTCCCTACGCTGGTACGACCCAGATCAGGGGCAAAGAGTATGTCTCAGTCACCCGCAGGCGACACCTCTAGCAAGGTCGAATTGTCGCCGAATTTGCCTCTGATTTGACGAGAAAAATGGGCCGCGGCAACAGCCCGATAGACCTCAAAACCCGACAGCCCAGGCCGGGTAATGTTGAATGGGCATGTTGGGCAGCACCGTTTTGGCATCGATGTAAACCGCGTGGCCGCCGCTGGGTATTTCCAACAAAACCAAAAATGCGTCTTTGAACCCGGCTCAAGGCAGACGATGGTGCCAATAACGCAGGGCCGTTGATCGCTGGCACTGTACTTCTAGTGGCCGGGCCGACTGCCAGGTCGCCGCACCACAATGAGGCGAATCGATCACACGTATGTGGCGCTCCTGGTAGCGCAGCAAAACAGCCGCCGCCGGGTGCCCAAAGCGGTTGCGGTAACCGGCTTGCACCAGCGCAATCTGCGGCTGCACTGCGTCCAGAAAGGCCGCGCTGCTGGAGAATCTACTGCCGTGGTGCGGTACCAGCAACACATCGGACTTCAGGGGATGGACCCCCACGCTTGCCACTGCGTGTGCTGCGCTGCCCCCCGAGGGGGCTGTTTCGCCTTGGGGCGGCCCGGCAGCGGAACTTGCCCCCGCGTTCACCAGTTGCGCTTCCTGCGCCTGCTCAATATCGCCGACCAAAAGTGCCGACTGGACCCCATTGGATAAACTCAGGACGCAGCTCATGGCATTGCTTTTGCGTACCGTTCCGTAGTCAGTGGCCTGCGGATGCAGCACTTCAAAATCAACACCATCCCACCGCCAGCGCTGCCCCGCTGCGCAACGCGTGACTAGGTGCACCGCCTGAAGCTCGTTCGTGTCTTCAATTGAACTCAGCACCGTCACCTGCGGCTGCATCGCCAACAGCGCCAGCGCGCCACCGGTGTGGTCGCTGTCCCGGTGACTCAGCAGCAGGCTATCGAGTCGCACATCAAGGGCGCGTAAGAGCGGCACCAGCACCCGGTGACCGGCATCACTCTCGCGGCTGAAGCGCGGCCCGGCGTCATACAGCAAGGCATGATGGGCGGTGCGCACCAACACGGCATTGCCCTGCCCGATGTCG
>DATCIC010000490.1:0-9173 GCA_036508025.1 Rhodoferax sp.
TGAAATCTTGCGGCCGGTGGCCACCGCCTTTTCGATCACGCGCGTGACCTGCGTCAGCACCCACTCGCGCGGCTGGCGCAGCTTGTGCCGCAGGTGAATGTCCGACACCGGAATCGAGAGATGAATGATGTCCGCCTGGCAGCGCAGCGCGCGGGCCAGGTCACCCTCGGTCAGCCGGCCCCAGACCATCAGCGCAGCGGGCAACTCCAGTGCCGCAATGGTATTGATGCAGTCGATCTCTTCCTCGCCCATGGCGGGGATGCCTATCTCCATCTCCGGCACACCGGCTGCGGCCAGCGCGCAGGCGATGGCACATTTCTCATCGACCGTGAAGGCCACCCCGGCGGTCTGCTCGCCGTCGCGTAGCGTGGTGTCGTTGATGATGAGGTTGAGGGGCATAGTGTGGCGTCCTTTGCCTACCGGTATTGCAAGGTGCATGCCATCTGTTTTTGCGGCTTTCAGGACCGCAATGAACCACCATCAAGGCGTGTTTGTCGGGTCTGGGGCTGGCGGCGCGGCTTGGTTACCAGGGGCGGTTGTCGGGAATGTGTCGTTTCGGACAGAGCGCGGTGGATCAGGCTGGCATGGGAGGTCGGGCGTGAAATGAAGGCCGGCCAATGGGCACGCAAGACCTCGTTTGAGCCATTGGCCGATGGCAGCGTGCGCCGCACCGTGTTGGGCGCTGACGGCACGGTAGAAAAGCAGGAAGTACTGGTGGGGCCGCAGTGGCAACTGATGGCGGCGCGAGCGCAGTCAGGTCTGTCGCAATCCGAATTTACCCGCGCCACCGGGGTGTCGGTGCGCACGCTGCAACCACTGTGTATTTATCTTGTCAGCACGTTCATGGAATACCTCTTCACGATACCCTTGTCGTCGAAGAGAACGATCAAGGTGTTTCGGGTATAGCTTGAGCCGGAAAAAATGGTGACCACCGACGACTCGTAGTTCCAAGTTTCCCCGGTATCAGTTAGCACCACGTTTAGGCTCGCCCCGAAAATGGCTCGAACCATGCCCTTCGTCGTCTCTCCCGGGAAAATCTTCTTTGCTATTGTGTCCTCGGTTTGACCCCAAAGTGCTTGGTTTCCAGTAGCCTCTCCAATGGTTTTTCCTTCCATTTGGCTCCGAAACTCCGGGTTTACCGCCACGCTCGTCGGAACGCCTGAGCAACTGGCCATGGTCAGCAGGACCAACCCCAGCATCAGGAAATATAGTGTTTTCTTCATAGGGTCTCTATTTTCTGAGGTTCACACGTGACGTGGCGAACCACGGCCATTAGCATTCGCACAAACATACGATGGGAATTGTTTCAATTTTATGGAGATGTTTTGGCTTCTTTGCCGAATGTTTGAGTTGAGAAGCAAACAACGGCGGCACTGAAGTAACCGAAGCGCGTAACTGTGACCCGCTATTGTTTGCCCTCTCGATTGATGGAATGGATCCCCCGTTTTACTCGCCAAATATTGGGTCATGGTCTAGTTCTGATTGAAGTATGGGTATCTGGAATGGTGATGTCTCTTGCTCGATCAATTCACGAAACCATGCTGGTGCTTTAGGTGAAAGACGAACGGCTTGTATTAACGTCGCCGGTTTAATATCAATGTAGCTCCCTGTATCTTCCCGTGCTGACAAAATGTCAGCTGAACCAAGTACTGCGATTGCCCGAATCTCATTCTCATAGCTATATGGCTTCTGCTTGTGAATTGCTGCAGCTAAAAGATGATCGGATTGAAAAAGTTCGTTCCTGTGATCAATGTAATGTACGGGTAGAACATATACTTTTACCTCTTTCGGCGGCAACAACGACGATGCCAATGCTCCAACACTTGAAATCACGCAGACAGACTCGGCGCCGCCGCCATAGACTTTCCACATCGCAAGGCTTTCGTCTTGGTTTCGATGCCAGCAGGACACATCCAGCCACGCCCTTTGTCCTAGCATCACAGCTCGGTACCGGTTGCTCTCGGTAACATCGAACTGCCCGAAGGCAGTATCTACAATCCGCCGTTTTGCACGTCGAGCGGCACTTTCGGCCTTCAGATGGGCGCGTTCGTCAACAGACACATTCACGCCAAACGACGCTGTCATGTCGTAGTTCGCCAGCGTATCAAGTGCCTCAAATAAGCCGGTATCAAATAGCATATTCAGGAGCGTACTGCCGCCCTCGTGCCAATCACCTAAATGCTGCAGAGCCGCGAAATAAATGCGCCTGCGCCTAACAAGGTCGAGAAACTTCGCAAGGCTCAAATAGCGCGAGAGCGGTTGTTCTGATGGGAGGCCAGAATCAACTTCGATCATGAGGCTAACTCAATACAGGGAGACAGGATTCTGTCTCCCTAACATGGCGTTTGTCACCAGAACATCGGCACAAGAATTCACCACCAAGCCGCATGCGACTTGCGTAGCACGACATTCAAAAGGCAAACAAGTCACCATAACAACTCCAGAAAAACCAGCGGGCGGGATAAATGACATCGCGCCACTATAGCCCAGCCATGCTTGCCGATGTCGCAGTGGCACGCGGTGCAACGAGGAAGGCTTTGCAACGCTCGGGAGAGGATTGTGCTATTGTTTAAATAGCTACTTGCTCACTATCTACGGGGGCTATAGGCCGTTTTTACTTATAAATAGGATGAGGGCGGGTTTGGACTGGGGCGTGATGAACGCGGCTGGCAGGGGGGCATCCTTGGGGACTGGTTTGCCGCGCTGCGCTCGCAATGACGGACAGAGGGAGCGAGACGCCGCGGATTCAGGCAGCGGGAATGCGGAGCAAGCCCTCAATGCTCCCGCGCATGGTTCCTTGTGTGCCGCGGAAACTCGACGGTGATATCGGTCTCGCGCAGCTTGACGCAGCAGGCCAGCCGCGACTGCGCTTCCAGGCCCCAGGCGTGGTCGAGCTGATCATTTTCTTCGTCGTCCGGCTCGGCCAGCGAGGCGCCGCCCGCGCGTACGTAGACATGGCAGGTCGAACAAGCCGCCACCATCTCGCAAGCGTGTTCAATGGCGACTCCGGCTTTGAGCAGGCTCTCGCACAGCGAGGCACCGCGCTTGACTTCGAAGTCGCGGCCCTCGGGACAGAGGTCGGGGTGGGGCAGGAGGTGAACGTGCGGCATGTGACGACTTGGTTTGTTTTGGACGATGAACCGGCGTGACTGATCGACTCAGGCCAGGCTGTCCATCGTTTTCCCGGCCAGCGCCTTGCTGATGGAGGCATTCATGCGCCGGGCCGCGAATTCATCGGTGACGGCCCCGAGTGCGATGGTCGCGGCGCGCAGCTCGTCCACTGGCGCTTCGGTTTCCAGCATGTCGCCCACCATGAACATGGCCTTCCGGATCGCGCTCTGTTCGGCTGCCGACAACAGTGCGGCGTCCGTGTGCAGTGCGGTTCCGGTGGCGTCGAGCATGCGACGCGCATCCACCTGCGCCTCGCGCAGCGAGCGCAGCAGCATGTCTTCTTTCGACGAGCCGATGGCATCCTGCAGCATGGCCGATATTTGCGTGTCGGCCAGGCCATACGAGGGTTTGACCTCGATGTGGGCTTCGATGCCGCTGCCTTGTTCGCGTGCCGTGACCGACAGCAGTCCGTCGGCGTCGATCTGAAAACTGACCCGAATGTGCACCGAGCCCGCCACCGCTGGCGGAATGCCGCGCAATTCAAAGCGCGCCAGCGAACGGCAGTTGGCCACCGTCTCGCGTTCGCCCTGTACCACATGCAAGGACATCGCGGTTTGTCCGTCCTTGAAGGTGGTGAATTCCTGGGCGCGCGCAATTGGCAGGGTGGAGTTGCGCGGGATGATCTTCTCGACCAGGCCGCCCATGGTTTCGATACCCAGGGACAGCGGGCAGACATCGAGCAGCAACCATTCGTCGCCGCCGCTGTTGCCGGCCAGCACATTGGCCTGCAGGGCGGCGCCGAGCGCGACGACCTGGTCCGGGTCGATGTCGACGAGCGGCTCGCGGCCAAAGAAGTCGCGCACGGCATCGCGGGCAATCGGCATGCGGGTGGAGCCACCCACCAGCACCACGCCGGTGATGTCGGCAGTGCTCAGCTTGGCGTCGCGCAGCGCGCGCTTGGTCGACGCCATGGTGCGGGCGATCAGCGCGGCGCCGAGCTCGGCGAACTGGGCGCGCGACAGAATGGCTTGTTGGGCGTTGCCGTCAGCATGGGTGAGGGACAGGACCGCCGTCTCATGCTGCGAGAGCGCCTCTTTGGCCGAACGCGACGCGGCCAGCAGGCTGCGCTGCGAGGTCGGTGGCAAGGCGGCCAGGCCGTCGATGCCGTGCTGCGTGCAAAACCACTCGGCAATGGCGTGGTCAAAATCGTCGCCGCCCAGGGCCGAGTCGCCGCCGGTGGCCAGCACTTCGAACACGCCCTTGGTGAGGCTCAGGATGGAGATGTCAAAGGTGCCGCCGCCCAGGTCATAAATCGCAAACGTGCCTTCGGCCGCTTTGTCCAACCCGTAGGCGATGGCCGCGGCGGTGGGCTCGTTGAGCAGGCGCAACACGGTCAGGCCGGCCAGCCGCGCGGCGTCCTTGGTGGCCTGGCGCTGCGCATCGTCAAAATACGCCGGCACGGTAATCACGACGCCGGCCAGCGGGCCACCGAGCGAGACTTCGGCGCGTTCGCGCAAGGCGGTCAGAATTTCAGCAGAGACTTGCACCGGCGAGCGTTCGCCCGAGATGGTGGTGATGCCGACCATGCCGGGGGCATCGGTAAAACGGTAGGGCAAACCGGCGGCGCTCTTCAGGTCCGACAGGCTGCGGCCCATGAAGCGCTTGACCGAGACGATGGTGTTCTCGGGATCGTCCGCCTGACTCTCTTGCGCTTCGCGTCCGACCACAATGCCGTTGCCCGGCAGATAGCGCACGACCGAAGGCAGCAGCAGCGCGCCGTCTTCGTCCGGGAGTGCCCGTGCGACCGCGCTCTGCACGGTGGCAATCAGCGAGTTGGTGGTGCCCAGGTCGATGCCAGCGGCCAGCCGGTGCTGGTGCGGCGCGGCGCTCTGACCGGGTTCGGCGATTTGCAGTAGTGCCATGGGTCTCAGATCTCCGGTATTAGACGGCGAAGCTCTCGCCACAGCCGCAGTTGGCTTTGGCGTTCGGGTTGTTGAATTTGAAGCCTTCATTGAGGCCTTCACGCACGAAGTCGAGTTCGGTGCCGTCGAGCATGCCCAGGCTGCGCGGGTCGACAATGACCTTCATGCCGTTCGTCTCGAAACATTGGTCGTCGGGGTTGACCGCATCGACGAATTCGAGTGCGTAGGCAAAGCCGGAACAGCCACTGGTCTTGACCGCCAGGCGCAGGCCGATGCCGCTGCCACGCTTGGCCAGGGATTTCGCGACGTGGCGCGCGGCGGCGGGAGTCAGGGACACACTCATGGCATCAACTCCTAGACAGAGAATGAACTGCCGCAGCCACAGGTGGTCTGCGCATTGGGGTTGTGGATGACGAAGCGCGAGCCCTCCAGGCCGTCCTCGAAATCGACGCGCGCGCCCAGCACGTACTGCAGGCTCATGGCGTCCACCACCAGGGCGACGCCTTCGGTGACGATCTGCGTGTCGTCCTCGGCGACCTGGTCGTCAAAGGCAAAGCCGTACGAGAAACCGGAGCAACCGCCGCCGGTCACGTACAGGCGCAGCTTGAGGTTGGGGTTGCCCTCTTCCACGATCAACTCGGCTACCTTGGCGGCGGCCGAGGGGGTGAATTCCAGCTGACCGGGCATGACGCCGGGCAGGGTGGGACTGTCAATGGTCGGAGCTGCTTCCATTTTGAATTCCTTCTTTGGAGATGCTGTCGGGAAGTGGTGGGGAGACTCAATGCGTGCTGGAGCCGCAGACCGGTTGCTCGGGGAGCTCTTTGGCGGCGCCTGCGGGATGGCGCGCACGGAAGTCGGCCACGGCCGCCTTGATCGCGTCCTCGGCCAGGATCGAACAATGGATTTTTACCGGTGGCAGGGCCAGCTCTTCGGCAATGTCGGAGTTCTTGATGGCCAGGGCCTCGTCTAGCGTGCGACCGCGCACCCATTCGGTGACCAGCGAGCTCGACGCGATGGCCGAGCCGCAGCCATAGGTCTTGAACTTGGCGTCCTCGATCACGCCCTGTGCGTTGACGCGGATCTGCAGTCGCATCACATCGCCGCAGGCGGGCGCGCCCACCATGCCGGTGCCGACGTCGTCGTCGCCGGCCTCAAAGGCACCCACGTTGCGCGGGTTCTCGTAGTGGTCAACGACCTTGTCACTGTATGCCATGGAATTCTCCGTATCTGTGTTGATGGATGAGCTGGCGGGGTCCAGGCTCAGTGTTCGGACCACTGGATTGAACTGAGATCGACACCGGCCTGCACCATGTCCCACAGTGGGCTCATGGCGCGCAGGCGCGACACCACTTGTGTCACCTGTTCGATCGTGAAATCGATGTCCTCGACCGTGGTGAAGCGGCCAAGGGAGAAACGTACCGAGCTGTGGGCGAGCTCGTCGCTACGGCCCATGGCGCGCAGCACATAGCTGGGCTCCAGACTGGCCGAGGTGCAGGCCGAGCCCGAAGACACCGCCACCCCTTTGATGCCCATCAAGAGCGACTCACCCTCGACGTAGTTGAAGCTGACGTTCAGATACTGCACGGCGCGCTGTTTCTCATCGCCATTGAGCACGACCGCATCCATTTTCAGGAAGCCGGCCCAGAGCCGGTCGCGCAGGGCGCTGATGCGGGCGTTGTCCGCCGCCATGTTTTCTCGCGCCAGCCAGAACGCTTCGCCCATGCCGACGATCTGGTGCGTGGGCAGCGTGCCCGAGCGCATGCCACGCTCGTGGCCGCCGCCGTGCATCTGGGCTTCAATGCGCACCCGGGGTTTGCGCCGCACGTAGAGTGCGCCGATGCCTTTGGGGCCGTAAATCTTGTGCGCCGACAGCGACATCAAATCAATCGGCAGTTGCTCCAGGTCGATCGCCACCTTGCCGGCGGCCTGCGCGGCATCCACATGAAACAGCACGCCCTTGGCGCGGCACAGGGCGCCCAGGGCGGCGACGTCCTGCACGACACCGGTTTCATTGTTGACGAACATGACCGAGGCCAGCACGGTGTCGGGCCGCAGCGCCGCCTCAAACACGGCCAGGTCAAGCAGCCCGCTGGGCAGCACCGGCAGCACGGTCACCTCGCAGCCTTCACGCTCCAGCTCACGCATGCTGTCGAGCACCGCCTTGTGCTCGGTCGCCACCGTCACCAGGTGCCGGCCTTTGGCGCGGTGGAAATGGGCGGCACCTTTGATGGCGAGGTTATTTGATTCAGTGGCGCCCGAGGTCCAGGCGATCTCGCGCGGGTCGGCATTGATCAGTGCGCAGACCTGCTCACGGGCCAGCTCCACCGCCTCGTCAGCCGCCCAGCCGTAGGCATGGGAACGACTGGCGGGGTTGCCGTAAAGCTCTGTCAGATAGGGGATCATTTTGCTGGCCACACGCCGGTCCACCGGTGTGGTGGCCGCGTAGTCCAGGTACACAGGTGGGGCGACGCGGAAGTTGGCTTTGTCGCAGCTGGGGTCCGTCATGGCAAGCTCCTGAGAAAAAGAGGTAGGTCACCCTCCCTACCGCAATTTCAATGCCATGCGTTTTGTCGCATCAATCGCGGCTCTAGCCGCACTAATTGTTATTTTTGTGCGCGACCGGCGTTACATGTCACAAGCACCTTGTCTTGTTTGTCGGTAACGGGATGCTGCAGCGCCGCCCCATGTGTCGCGCTTGGAATTTTTGGTACGTTTCTTGCAAAGACTTCGACCAGAGGCCGTTGCGTAGTCGCCGTGTCCCGGTACTGGTGCATGCCAGTGTCCGGGCGTCTGGTGATTTGATGCGGCAGGCCTGACGTTGCACACTACCGGGGGCTCCACATGGTGAACACACAAGTGATTGAAGCTCGACGCGAGCTGAATGCGGTTTATGAAGTCAGCAAGACACTGGCAACCTCGCTGGACGTGGCCAAGACCTTTCGCGAGGCATTGAACTATCTGTTGCACGCTTTTGACTGGCGGCGCGCCTTTGTGGTGCTCAGCGAGCCTGGCGGCCAGCAGTTACGCGGCCTGTGTGCCGTCGGCCTGACGCGCGAGGAACAGCAACGCCTGCAGTTCCAGTCGGGTGAAGGCATCGTCGGGCGCGTCTATGCCAACGGCATTCAGGTCATCGTGCCCGACGTGCGGACCGAGCCTCTGTTCCTCAATCGCACCGGCGGCGCTGACCAGAGCCCAGGTATTCCCGTTGCCATGCTGGTCACGCCCATCCGCGCCGACCGCCGCACCGTTGGAGTGCTGACTATCGACTGCCTCAACCCCGGCGAGCGCCGCGGGTTTGCCGACGACTTGCAATTACTCAAAATGGTGGCCACGCTCATGGGGCAGGCGCTGCTGTTGCACCGCAGCGTCAGCGCCGCGCACGACAGCCTGCAAGACGAAGTTCGGCGCATGCACAAAGTGCTCAAACCCAGCAACCAGATTGATCAGGTGGTGGGCGTCTCCGCGCCGATGCAGGAGGTTTTTGACCAAGTCCATCAGGTGGCGCCAGCCCGCACCACGGTGCTGCTGCGCGGCGAGAGCGGTACCGGCAAGGAGGTGATCGCGCGCGCCATTCACAATCTTTCGCCGCGCAAGCGCGAAGCCTTTGTGCGGGTCAATTGCGCGGCGCTGACCGAGTCGCTGCTCGAAAGCGAATTATTTGGTCACGAAAAAGGCGCCTTCACCGGGGCCCAGGGCCAGCGCAAGGGCCGCTTCGAGCTGTCGCATGGCGGCACGCTGTTCCTCGACGAAATCGGCGACATCTCGGCCGCCTTCCAGGCCAAGTTGCTGCGCGTGCTGCAGGAGCGGGAGTTTGAGCGCGTGGGCGGCACTGCGGTGGTGAAGGTGGATGTGCGGATTATTTTGGCCACCAATCGCAATCTGGAGCGCATGGTGCAGGCTGGCGAATTTCGCGCTGATCTCTACTATCGGATCAACGTGGTCAGCATTCAGTTGCCGCCGCTGCGCGAACGGCGCGAAGACATCCCGGCCATGGCACAGCATTTTCTGGACCGTTTCAATCAGGAGAACGTGCGCACCACCCACTTCAGCCCGGCCGCCATGCGCGTGTTGAGCAGCTGCTACTGGCCCGGCAATGTGCGGGAGCTGGAAAACTGCGTGGAGCGCACGGCCACCATGGCG
>DATCIC010000491.1:0-3664 GCA_036508025.1 Rhodoferax sp.
CCCTGTACGAGATGGCTGCGCGCCCGATCGAGCCCGCCACGGTGCAGCTGATGCTGGCCGGCGACGCAGACATGAACGAATCGGAAGGTCCTGGCCTGAAAACCAAACGCAGCGACCTCAAGCCGCGCACGCTGAACCAGGCGACCTACCTCGACAGCATCACCAGCCACGACATCACCTTTGGCATTGGCCCGGCCGGCACCGGCAAGACCTATCTGGCGGTGGCGATGGCCGTGGACGCCTTGGCGCGCAGCGCCGTGCAGCGCATCGTGCTGACGCGCCCCGCAGTGGAAGCGGGCGAACGGCTGGGCTATTTGCCCGGTGACCTGGCGCAAAAAATCGACCCCTATCTGCGCCCTTTGTACGACGCGCTGTATGAGCTGATGGGTTTTGAGCAGGTGCAAAAAGCGTTCGAGCGCCAGACCATAGAAGTCGCGCCGCTGGCCTTCATGCGCGGCAGGACGCTCAACACCGCTTTTGTGATTCTGGACGAGGCGCAAAACACCACGCCCGAGCAGATGAAGATGTTTTTGACGCGCATCGGCTTTGGCTCCAAAGCGGTGGTGACCGGTGACGTGAGCCAGATCGACCTGCCCAAGACCCAGCTCAGCGGCCTGATTGACGCCGAGCGCGTCTTGAAGCGCGTGCCCGGCATTGCCATCTGCCGCCTGACCAGTGCGGATGTGGTGCGCCACCCGCTGGTGGCGCGCATTGTGGATGCCTACGATGCGCCCGGGCGCAATCGGACAAAACAAGCCGCATCCAATTAACTACTGAAACAATAGCTGCTACCGCTTATTCCACGGGGGCTAGCGGCCAATTTAGCTCATAAACCATGTTAAACCAACTGACTCTTTCGCTGCAATTTGCCAAACTTGAAAACGCCGCGCTGCACCGCGCCGCCCTGCCCCGCCACAAGGTGGCGCGCTGGCTTCGCCATGCACTGCAAAGCGACGCCGAAATCACCGTGCGCATCGTCGATGCCGAGGAGGGCCAGGCGCTCAACCGCGACTACCGTCAAAAAAACTACGCCACCAACGTGCTGACTTTCGACTACACGCAGGAGCCGGTGGTGACGGCCGACCTGGTGCTGTGCGCACCGGTGGTGGCCAAAGAAGCCAAGGAACAAGGCAAGACGCTGGAAGAGCACTACGCCCACCTGCTGATACACGGCGCGTTGCACGCGCAGGGCTGGGACCACGAAGCAGAAGAAGACGCCCAGGTCATGGAATTGCGCGAAAGCGAGATCATGGCCCGGCTGGGTTTTGAGAATCCTTATTGAGCTGCTTGACGCGAGCAAAATCGACAACGTTTATGGCGGCAGCCCGTGTCCCTCACGGAATTTTGTGCGCACCTTCGAGCTTTGCCAGCGCGCGATCGAAGGTGCCAAGCGGCATATGACCGGCTTTTCTGGCGATTTCAAGCACCAGACAATCTGAGAACCCCAGCACAGGCTTGGCCTGGAAATGAGCCAACGCAGCAGTCACCGTATCGGCATCTTGCAGCACCAGGCTTTCATGTGCCAGCAGCAAACTGATCGCAGCCATGAGTTGCGCTGGCGTTCGCTCATAGACCGCATCAAGCACCCAGACCGTCTCGGCCAGGACAAGGTGCGACACCCAAGCCCCTTTGGCCACAAATTGATCGGCCAATCGGGCTTGCTTGTCATCATCGCGCGCCAACAAGCGCACCAGTACGTTGGTGTCAACGGCCAGCATGGCGGCGCTGCATATGCTGGCGAATCCCCTGCTTGAGTTCTGCCAGGGTTTTGGCAGGCGCTGGAGCAGCAAGCGCATCGCCAAACAGGGCCTGATGCACCTCGACCGTGCTGTGGCGCACCGAACGTTCAACGCTGACACGCCCGGCCTCCTCTTTCCACACCAGCACCGAACCCGGTGTGAGATTGAGAAAGTTGCGAATCGCAGCAGGCACGGACACCTGCCCCTGCGAAGTGAGTTTTGTCTGGATTTGAAGCATGATTGAATGCTAGCATATTACCCAGGTAATGGTTATTGATCGTCAAAGCGCTACGCTGCCCTCCTTAGAATCTGGCAACACCCACCCCCGACTAACCGGCCATCGCTTCACCATGCACACCACAGCCCTTGTTCTCTTTTCTGGCGGCCAGGACTCCACCACCTGCCTGGCGCTGGCCCTCTCCAAGTACCAGCGGGTGGAGACCATCGCCTTTGATTACCGCCAACGCCACCGGGTTGAGCTCGATGCGCGCCTGGTCGTGCTGAACGAGATCCGCGCCAAATTCCCGCACTGGGCCGAGAAGCTGGGTGAGGATCATCTGCTCGACCTGGCGGTGCTGGGCGAAGTCAGCGACACCTCGCTGACGCGCGACACGGCTTTCAAGATGGAGCAAAGCGGCCTGCCCAACACCTTTGTGCCGGGGCGCAACCTGCTGTTTTTAACGCTCGCCGCCGCCGTGGCCTACCGGCGCGATCTGCAGGTGATGGTCACGGGGGTTTGTGAAACCGACTTTTCCGGCTACCCCGATTGCCGCGACGACACGATGAAAGCGATGCAACTGGCGTTGTCGCTGGGCATGGACAAGCGCTTTCTGATTGAAACCCCGCTGATGTGGATCGACAAAGCCGCCACCTGGGCGCTGGCACATGAGCTGGGTGAAAAATCCGGCGTGGCGGGCGGTGGCGATACCCTGCTGGACCTGATCATCGAACACACCCACACCTGCTACCTGGGTGACCGCCAGCACCGCCATGCCTGGGGCTACGGCTGTGGCGAGTGCCCGGCTTGCCTTTTGCGGGCGCGCGGTTATGCGCGTTTTGCCGTGGCACCGAGGGCTTGAGTCGGCGTTCCTGACCAACCCGATCTGGGTGGTCGTTTGGACAGCAGTGCCAACTGCCGTTTCAGACACTGCCGACGTACATCCATTAATCGAGTCGATTCGTTCCGGGACCATTGCCGCCCTAGTGATCGTGCCGCTCAGCCCGCTGTTCAAGGCAGCACTCGTCTTCATAAGGGTGGAGGGGCATTGCCGGGTACGGGTACTGGTGGCCATCGGCTAGCGCTGAATTGCCGCAAATTTCCGCAGCGACAACGGGCAACTAAGGGGCGTTGATGGCGGCCCGATTTAGAGCAAACTGCATGCACCTGGCATATGCAGTCCCGAACAAATTCAGCCTCAGGTGGCACAAGACAAGCAACATTGAATGTTGACTTTCGCACGGTTGAATGATCAAGCGCAACAGGTAACCCTCGGTCCTTGCAAGTCAATGGGTTACTTCACCGAGGCGTGGCGCTCAATGTTCAATGGCTTTCCGCGGGCTCCTTGGTTGCCGTGGCGTAGCGCTTCAGAAATGCAACCGGCTATGACGACCCTAGGGATTGAGCAATGGTGATAAGCGCCAAAGGCACGCTTCGGAAGCGCTGCTCGGCTAAAATGCCCTTCAGCGAGCCGTCCAAGTCTCACCGTTGCCGGGCGCCGCAGCTACGCGCCGCGTGCGGTCAAAAAACCTTTCTGAACAACTTCCATGCAATATTCAATGTCGCGCCGCGACCTCATTAAAGCTGCTTCTGCCTCCCTCGCGTTGGCGGGAGCGCCCTCAATACATGCTCAGGAAGCAGCCCGTCGTTTTGAGCCCAAGCCAGCAGGCTGGCGCACTTTTGAGGTCAAAACGACGGTGCAACTGCG
>DATCIC010000492.1:0-5346 GCA_036508025.1 Rhodoferax sp.
CTTGTCGACACTCCACATCAAGGCAAACGTGCCACTTTTCCTGCTCAAAATTTCACCCACCAGACTGTGAAAAACGCCGGAGGCATTGACCATCAGCCCGCGCTGACCATTGAAGCTGATGGGCAGCGCACCCTCGGCAATGTCAAAGGCAAGCTTGCTGAACTTCTCGTCCATGGCGCGGCCGCGCTCCACGTAGCTGGCCAGCTGCGCGGCATCAAACGCCGCAATATCGCGCCAGCGCTCAAACTCGAACGGCTCCATGTCCAGTGCCGCCAGGAAACCGGCACTCTCGGGGTATTGCCAGACCCAGATGTCGCGGTCTTCCACAAAACGCACCAGATCGGGCACTGTCTGCTCAGGGTGAAAGAACTCCCAGGCCAGGCGGGCGCCTGACTTGTGCATGTCGAAATGCACCACGCCGCAGCGACAGGCAAAACCCGTCAGCTTGTCAGCGGCGCTCTTGTGGTGATCGAGCATGACCAGCTTGGCAGCGCGCTCTTCGATCTGGCGCGTGATCTCAGGGGAGAAGGAAAAATCGAGGATATAAACAGCGCGGCCATCAAGCGCGGGCAGGTCAGTGATCGACTTGATATCGCCGTGGTCAAGCCCCAGAAACTCGGCCCGGCCAGCGTAAAACAGCCAGGCGGCCAGCGCCGCCGAAAAGCCGTCCGGGCAGTTGCGGCCATGGTAAAGAATAAGTGGCTGGGGGTCGCTCTGCTCAGGTTTGATCAGCAGACGCAGGGGAAGAATGGTTTTCATGGATAAGCGGATCTATTCAATATGCTATTTTTTTAATAGCTGTTTACGTAGGTGGGACGGGGGCTATGGCCAAATTTTATGCAAAATATAATGCAAGCATGAGCCATGACGATACACACTCCTTTTTCATTGCCAGTGTCGCACCATCCGGTCAGCAGTTTGACGCCTGGCCAAATCAACCGCTGCTGCTGTCGTTGGAGCAAGGCGGCCTGGATTGGCCCAGCTCCTGCCGCAATGGCACCTGCCGCACCTGCATCGGCCAGTTGGCGCGCGGCCAGGTGCGCTACGAGATCGACTGGCCGGGCCTGAGCGCTGAGGAAAGGCTCGATGGCTACGTGCTCCCTTGTGTCGCGTTCCCCTGTTCGGACCTGACGCTGCAGCGCGAGAGCTGAGGACCACGCGACCGTTGCCCACAAGGCGGTGCCTGGTGCAGGCGAGGACGCATTGTCCGACGAAGGTTTCAGGATGCCCTCGAATCGGGCCGCGGGATTTTTTTGAAGCGAATCTTGCGATCAAGTTCAATCGCATCTTTCTTGACCTGGCGCGCGGCATCGAGTTTTTGCCCTGCGGCCAACCACTCGGCATATTCCTGCGGGGTTTCCAGTGTGATGCGCCCCAGGGCGGCAGCGCGAAAGTCGTAAATCACGATCTCGCCGGCTTTTTGCAGATTGACACCCTTGCCACTCTGCAAGGCGCCCCGTTTGCGGCCAATCGCCTCCAGCAGTTCCTCGTCCTGCAGGCCATCCACCACGTCAAGCTTGTAACGCGCCATCAGCAACGCCGCGTAATGCACTTTGAGGTAGGCCAGCAGTTCCAGCGCCACTTCTTCCTCGTTGAACGCATTTCGGCCAATGGCGCCACTGGCGGCCAGGTTGTAGCCGCTCTTGGCCACAATGATGCGCGGCCACAGCATGCCGGGCGTGTCATAGAGGTAAAAGTCGTCGGCCAACGCGATGCGCTGCTCCAGCTTGGTGATGCCCGCCTCATCGCCGGTCTTGGTGGCGCGTTTGCCGGTCAGGGTGTTGATTAGCGTGGACTTGCCCACATTGGGAATGCCGCAAATCAGCACCCGCATCGGCTTGACCATGCCACCGCGCGTCGGGGCCAGCGCAAAACACTCCTTGATCAGCGCCTTGGCCGGTGTGCTGACACTGGCATCGAGCCCGATCGCGCGCGTGCCCGCAAGAGCGTTGTAATGCGCCAGCCACAAAGTGGTGCGCGCCGGATCGGCCAGATCCTGCTTGTTCAACACTTTGAGCGTCGGCTTGCCCACCGTGAGCTCGGCCAGCATCGGGTTGGCACTCGACCCGGGCAGGCGCGCGTCCAGCAGCTCAATCACCACATCGATGTTCTTGACCCGTTCCTGAATCGCTTTGTGGGTCAAATGCATATGCCCCGGAAACCACTGGATTGCCATTCTTTATTTTCCTTTTGCCAATTCAGGCGGGTTCGCTGAACCCGCTATTGTCCTATTGCGCTGCGCCGTCCTGACTCAGGATGAGGCGTCGACCCGGCCGCGCGAGACCTTGGTCTCAGACCGCTGACTCTTGGCGACGCGCAGCCGTTGCCTTGATGCGTAGCTGGGCTTGGTGGCGCGTCGGGCCTTGGGTGGCAGCGCCACACTGTTGACCAGTTCATGCAGACGCATCAAGGCGTCCAGCCGGTTCATTTCCTGCGTGCGCTGTTGCTGCGCCTTGATCACCAGCACACCGTCCTTGGTGATGCGGCTGTCATGCAGCGCCAGCAAGCGCTCTTTCACATCCTGCGGCAGGGAGGAAGCCGCAATGTCAAAGCGCAGATGAATCGCGCTAGACACCTTGTTGACGTTTTGCCCGCCCGCCCCTTGTGCCCGGATGGCCGAGAGTTCAACCTCGGCTTCGTTGATTTGCAGCAGTGGCGGGGCGGCAGGTTTGGTCATGACGGTCGCTCAGGCGCTCGCGGTTTCAGATTCCGGCGCCGCCACGTAGCGCGCCACAAAGGCGCCCACCGCTCGGGCGGGCAAGGGCAACCAGACGACGTGGCCACTGCCGGGTGCCACCGTCATAGCTTGCCCGTCGGAATTCTCCATGCGATCAAGTTGCAAATCAAAGTTGCCGCCCGGGTGGATGATCTCCAGCCAGTCACCCACCGCAAAACGGTTCTTCACAACAACTTGCGCCAGCCCACGCGCCTCGTCAAACAACGCCACATCACCCACATACAGACTGCGTCCCGACTCGGAATAACCGCGCAGGTAATTTTGCGTCGACTCCGGCGTGTGGCGCTGGAAAAAGCCCGAGGTGTAACCCCGGTTGGCCAGTCCTTCGAGCTGCCCGAGCAAGGCTGGGTCCAGCTCGCGCCCTGCCACGGCGTCGTCAATCGCCCGTGCATAGCTCTGCACCGTGCGCGCCACGTAATACGGGCTCTTGGTGCGGCCCTCGATCTTGAGTGAATCGACACCAATCTCGACCAGGCGCTTGACGTGTTCGATGGCACGCAAGTCCTTGGAATTCATGACGTAGGTGCCGTGCTCGTCTTCTTCAATCGGCATGTAGCTACCCGGGCGCTGGCCTTCTTCGATCAGATAGACCTGGTCCGCGGCAACTCCGCGTTGGGCCTGCTCCTGCTCACGCGCTGCAGCCGCCTGGGGTGCCAGCACATCGCCTGAAGCATCGACCACGCCGGACAAGGTTTTGTAGTCCCAGCGGCAGGAGTTGGTGCAACTGCCCTGATTGGCGTCGCGGTGGTTGAAGTAGCCCGACAACAGACAGCGCCCCGAGTAGGCAATGCAAAGCGCTCCGTGCACAAACACTTCAAGCTCGGTGTCCGGACAGTCCTGGCGGATTTGCTCCACCTGATCAAGCGAGAGTTCACGCGACAAGATCACCCGACTGACACCGACTGTTTTCCAGAAACGCACCGCCGCCGCATTCACCGTGTTGGCCTGCACCGAGAGGTGAATTTCCATCTCGGGCCAGGTCTCGCGCACCATCATGATCAAACCGGGGTCGGACATGATCATGGCGTCGGGCTTGAGCGCAATCACCGGCGCCATGTTTTGCACATAGCTCTTGATTTTGTTGCCATGCGGGAAGATGTTGGACACCAGATAAAACTTGTTGCCCAGCCCGTGCGCCCGGTCAATGCCCTGCTGCAACACCTCGATCGCACCAAAGTCGTTGTTGCGTACGCGCAAGCTGTAACGCGGCTGCCCGGCATAGATGGCCGTGGCGCCAAAGGCAAAAGCAGTCTCCAGCATGGTCAGCGACCCGGCCGGTGCCAGCAGTTCAGGTTTTTTCAAGCTCATGCGCAAACTCCAACCCGTCCGACAGGCAGCGTGCCCGCTGGCTTGGGCGAGAGAAGCAGGGTGATGGGGGCACTTGGCATCAATGGATTCCGTCTTGAATAAAGGGGGTGACAACGCGTCACGGATCGCTGATTATCGGTTCTGCCGCAGTTTTCGTTTTGATAAGGCCATCACGCAGGCGCCAGGGTTGGCCCCTAACCATCGTCCAGTTGGTGTCCGGTAGTTTATGCAAAATTAGCATCTAGCCCTTGCTGTATATGTGCAAGCAGCTATTTAAGTAATAGCAAAACAGGTCGATCCATGAATTTCTGGACTTATGTTTGCTGCCGCACAGACGCCACCTTGCTGGGAGATGACAGTCGCAACTGTGTTACTTGACTTCTGGATGCCAGCAGCACTTCGGTGAGGATGGACAACCCACTATAACTTTCTACAGGAACAACGAATGAACGCACTATTGAAAAACGCATTGGCAGTGACCGCAGTGGCCATGGCCGCGCAAGCGTCCGCACAGATTACTTTTTACGAACAGAACGGTTTTCAAGGCCAGTCATTTACCACCTCAAGGACGGTGGATAACCTGGCTCGCAGGGGGTTCAACGACCGAGCCTCGTCGGCGGTAGTGGCCGGTGAGCGCTGGGAGGTGTGCGAAGACGCGCGCTTCAACGGCCGATGTGTCGTGTTGCGCCCGGGTCAGTATCCGTCGCTCAATGCCATGGGATTGAATGACCGGATCTCATCGGTACGAGCCGTGAGCCGCAACGCCCGCATTGATGACCAGCGCTATGCCCCCGCGCCAGTGGCTGCGCCGGCGAACGCGCAGATTACCTTTTACGAAAATGAAGGTTTCGGCGGCCAGTCTTTCACCACGGAGAGGCCAATCAACAACTTTGACCGCTCTGGCTTCAATAACCGTGCCTCGTCGGCGGTGGTGGTGGGCGAGGGCTGGGAGGTTTGCGAAGATGTCCGGTTCCAGGGGCGCTGCGTGGTCTTGCGCCAGGGCAGTTATGGCTCACTCAGAGCGATGGGCTTGAACGACCGCATCTCGTCAGTGCGAGTCCTGGACAACAATGCGCGCAACAATGACCGTCGTTATGCGCCCGCACCCGTTGCGGCGCCTGCGCCGGCGGCAGCCCCCGATTTCCGTGCGCGCCGCGACGAACGGCTGTTTGAAGCCAACGTCACCTCCGTGCATGCGGTCATGGGCACGCCTGAGCAGCGCTGCTGGGTTGATCGCGAGCAAGTCGCCCAGAACCAAAGCAATACCAATGTTCCTGGCGCGATTGCCGGCGCCTTGCTGG
>DATCIC010000493.1:0-7000 GCA_036508025.1 Rhodoferax sp.
GGCGGGGCTGATGGCCGACCAGTCCAGCGCGCAGGCGTCCAGCAGCGCCTCGCGCATCAGGCCGGTGAAGTCTGCCATGGGCAATTGCTCGGTAAACAGTTGGCCGTTGATGTAGGGGAAGGCGGCGACTTGTTCGTCCAATGCCTTGCTGCGTTTGGGCTCATCCGTGTTGAGCACCTGGAACAACTGCGCCAGACGAGGCCCAAGGTCAGAGCCGTCAATCGAAGTGCGCTCCTCAATAAAGGTGCGAAACGACTGCGCCGGCTGAAAGATGCCGGTGTCGTCCGCAAACAGGCAAAACAGCAAGCGCACCAACAGCACTTCCAGCGGGTGCTCGGTGTAGCCCGACGCCTTCAAAGCATCGTGTAGCCGGCCCATGCGCTCGGCGGCCTTGATGTTCACCGGGTCTTGCGGCTTGATTTCCAGCGTCTTGTAGCCCGCGATGAAGCCAAAAATCTTGATGTTTTTGTGCAGGTCTTTCAGGGCAAATTCAATCGTCTCGCCGGTCGTGAGCCGGTGCACCCGAAAGCGCGCAAAGTCGCACACGATGATGAGCTGCGGCAAGTCGCGCTCGGCAATGCCGGGAAAGTAAGCCAGGGCCTGCGTCAGCGCCGCATCGAGATTCTTGCCGCGCGACTTTTGTTCCACCAGCAACATGCCCGGCCAGAACAAATCGACAAAGCCGTCCACTCGGGCTTTCTCACCAAGCAGTTTTTTGACCGCGTGCTCAAAGGTGGCAACGCGCTTGTCGGTGATGCCAAAGATTTCAAAGAAATCAATCCAGAACGGCTTGCCCTGGCTGTCTTCGTTGGCGGCGTCGGCCCAGGTGCGGCTGAAGGTGAGCGCGCGGGATTTGATTTCGTTCCAGGATAGGGGCATGGTGGGGTCAACTGTTCTTTTTCTTGGTCAGGATGAATGGTTGGCCGCCATGATGGCGCCGTGCTGGGTAAAGGCGAACGGCAGCTTGCGACGACCGCCCCAACTTGAAGTCGCAAATTGCGACTTCAAGTCTGTAAATTCATCTGGCGTCAACTGGAACATGAAGTCAGCCGGGAAGCGGTCTGCGTTGCGCTTGACCTGTTCGTTGAGCCGTTTGGTGGCCACCTCGTAAAGCTCAGCCAGATCAGCGTCCAGAAGCACACGCTGCCCACGGATCTGAAGGATGCGAGCGCTTAGAGCGTGCGGGGACATGGCAGCTTTGGTAATAGCTGGACTGAGGTCCTCGTTTGACTGCATTGGCTTCCCCTCTCTTTTCTATTTCGAAATTGGAAACTAACCCCAATTTCGCTGCTGTTGTTTCTGGTGAACGTCCTAATTTATACGTTTTAGGCCTCTAGCCCCCGTCGAATATGCGCAAGCAGCTATATAAAATATAGGAACTATCAGTCTGCCACGGTCACCGATTGCCGCTTCACCTCGTCCAGCGTCTTGCCCTGCGGGCTTTTCCACTCCAGCCAGCCGTTGGCAGAGCGGCCCTGCAATGCCACAGCGGCCATGCTGGGGCTGGCGAACAAGTGGTCACGGGTGAAGACAACCATGCCATCCCGCAAAGCCATGATGCCCTCGGTCACCAGCTGGTCGCGGAAGCGCTGGTTGGAGGTGCCCTGAATAGATGCCACGTTCTCCACGCGTCCGCGTGAGCCTTTGAGCACCACGAATCCTTCTGTCGTGTATTCGCCCACACCGTCGGCGCCCGAGCCCTTGCAATAGAACAGCTCTTTCTCACCTCGGCTGGTGGGTGCGTTCGTCAGCGGCTCAAAAATAGGTTGGCCCAGTGTGGCCAGCAAGGTCGCTGCCGTTTCGTGAATCTCATGGCAGTCCGCCTCCAGCGGCGCGGGCGTGTGGGGCCGCGCGCCGGTGTTGCCGTTCTCCAGGCTGTAGCGCCCGGCCTGGGTGGCCTGTTGAATGGCAAACCACTCCAGAAACAACGCGTGCGTCTGCGTCATGCTGTTGGTGAGCGAGATCACCACCAGCGCCCGGTTCCAGAAATCCTTGCTCTGGTTGTGCTGCACCAGCCGGTTGCCGACGCTGCCGGACTGGCCGATATACACGCGTGGCAAGCCAGCTTCAGACAGCTCGCCCATCAAAAAGTAAACGCCCACCTGCAGCGCCTCGGGCGTCTTGACGAACTCGGCAAGTTGGCTGCGCGGCACTTCGATGACGCGAACAATGCGCGTCGTGATCTCGGCGACCCGCATGCCGCGCGGGTCACCGGCGGGGAGATAGATTTGGATGGTTTGGGGGCGAGGCATAAGCATAAGTCGGTTAAAGATAATCGATTGGTCATCCAGCTAACTGCACAAAAGTTCAACTGTCTGGCTCAGCTCTTCTGCCCACATTTGGATCAAGCTCGTTGACGCTGCTATTGACGGTGCGGATAGCAATATGGCGGTTGGATGCAATTTTTGCGGAATCAGGTATTGAACAGCGATAGCCTGTGCTTTGCTTTTGGTGCCACGATTTTTGTGGGCGTAGTAGTTGCGGAACACTACGAGATTTCGATGTGCGGTAAAGCCAAATGAAAAGGCCGTCTGGATGTCTAAATCGTTTGTAAAACTAAAGGCTGTCGATAGTTTGAGTAAGGTGTTTGCGTCATGCCAAGTCGGCTCGTCTCGTGAATCCCACTCGCCGTTGCTGCGGGGCGAACGACTCGGTTTGAAGTGCAGGACTGCCTTTCCAATCGCCTCCTGTATTGTGCTAATGCTTCCCGTAACGCTTGATTGAATTTGGCTGTTTACGGAAGATCTAGCACCGAGAAGACAACATATGAAATAGGTTCGCTGAAAGTTTGCCCAAGTGTTCAACAGATTAACTATTGCGAAAGTCATCCGTTCTTCTCGTTCAAAAGGAACAGCCAATGATTTGGCGCTGGAAAGAAGTCGAATGGACCTGTCAATGGCCCATTTCGCGTTTCCCTCTAAGTGCCCAAGATTGCTGACGATCTTCATAGAAGAACGTTAAGCTATTGCCCGGCAAAACGCTTTAAACCTTGTTTCTCGTTGTTCTTTCCGGTCAGTAGTCTTGGCAGACGCTGCAACAAAAGCCTGAAGCTCAGGATCTCCATATGCGTTGCCAGTGCTCGCAACCTCTGCAAGTCGGCTAAGATTTTCCCGGATGCGCTGCGTATCCATACCGCCATTTCCATCACTTTGAAAAACAGGTTGAAGCTTTTCGATGGGATTTTTTACATGAATAAAGGCAAGCAGCAAGCAGTAGAACTGATATCGTTTTGTCAAACCTTCGCCAAGCACGTCTCTGTGCGTTAACGCCTGATCGATAGCAGATTGAAGGAAGGACCTGTATTGGTCCTCCGGTAAAAAGTCCTTGTCGTACTTTTTGTATATCTTGTCAATTCTCGCCTCTGATGCGCTGATAATTCCATCGTCGAGGCCTACACAAATGTCGCCAATAAATTTTGCATCTTCCATTCGCGCCATTTGACTTTCAGACAAGACCCCCATTTCCTTGAAAACCTGCGAGTACATATTTGCCATTTCAAGCAAGAACCATTTGAACTTTCCCTGGTAGGTGGCATGCCGAATTTCCTGAGGGTTCAAAGGCACGTTGTATGAATTGACTCTTCGGAAGAGTTCGCGAATGTCACTTTCAGTCGCATCTACAAATACGTCTACAGAGAGTTGGTAGCTCAGAAAAGCTTGTTGGTATTCTTCACTCAACTTTGAGTATGAAAGACCCAAAAAGTCGCCTTTAGTGGATAGGCGAAGCTCATCATTGAAAAAATCCAGAACGGCTTGACTGCGCTGCTGCCCATCCACAATTTCCTTTACAGTCTTGCGGGTTTTTAAGTCGGTCTTTTGGTAAAGACTGAGCTTTGGTATTGGAAATCCACTCAACATCGAGTCAATAAGAAAGGATCGCGCAGCAGCAGGCCAAATCGCATTAGACCGTTGGTAATTGCGATTTACGGTAATGGATCGATCTGTCATTTGTTGACAGTATTCCGCTACCGTGTAGCTAGTTGAATTGACTTTCATTGAAAAGTGTCCCTGATTAGAAAATTATTTGCCTCAACTATCCCTCAACCCCACCGCCAGATTAAACACTGGCTTGCCCCTGCACATGATCGAACCGATTTGCCGCCGCTTGCTCGACTCTCAAGCAATCGGATTCCGTACCGCCGAACCCGCCCAATTTTGGGTCGGCAACTTCAGCCCCTGCGCTGCAAGCTGCTTTTTGGCTTGGCTGGACGCAAGCTTCAGGGCTTGGGAAATCTTGTCCTGCGTCGTCGCCGGGCGGGTTGCTGCGGCGCTTTTTACTGAGCGAGTTGTTTTAGATTGAGCCATTTTTCTGGTTCCTCCACATAAGTTCGTTGTGCGGTGCCGTGGGCAATGGGTTTGAGTGTGCCAGAGGCATTATCCAGAACTGTCCAGCGGTCGGCCAGCGGCAAGTACAACTCATACAGGTTGTGCAGGCTACGGAGGAATCGGCGCTCCACGTCAGCCTGCGGAATGTTGTGCCCACCGAGTTTGACTCGCAGCGCCACGCGGTTCACGGCCAGCTCTGCACTGGGCAGTGCGACATAGAAAATCTGAACGCTGTAACCCTGTGCTTTGCAGTGGTTCAAAAACAGGGCAAAGGTTCGGCTGGATAGGGTGGACTCGAACGCGAAGCTCACCTTGGACGCGGCAAGGCCATGCAGGCGTTTGAGCATGATGCGGCCTGCTTCGAAAGACACCGTTTCAGGCGCATAGGCAGACAGCCCCGCAGCAATTTGATCCGCGTTGACAAACTCCAAAATGCCCAACGCCTGCTTCAGCAGGTAGGGCGCGGCTGTGGATTTCCCCGCGCCATTGGGGCCGGCAATCACGACCACGATGGGCTGTTGTGTCACGCTACTTTCTTCAAAGTCAGCTTCACGGTGTAGCCCAGTTGTGCGGCAACGTTTACCAGTGCATCCAGCGTGAATTTGTGGGTACGGTTTTTGATTAGATCGTTCATGCGCGGCTGGGTGATGCCTGCGCGCTTGGCCGCTTCGGCTTGTGTGATGCCGAGTTTGTCGATCACTTTGCGGATGTGGATGACCAGATCACCACGCAGCAACAGGTTTTGTGCTTCGGCTCCCGGGAAGCCCAGGTCACGATAGACGTTGTTGCTACCAGCGTTAATCGAAAGGCAGCCTGTCACGCTGCTTTCCTGAACTCAACTGGCAGCAGGCCTTCTTTCTTCGCATCAAGCAGCACGATCTCGACGATCGTTCCGTCCTCGGCGTAGCTGATGTTGGTATGCCAGTCTTGCGACTCTTCGCGCACGATGGGCTTATCCGATACGTGGATTTGCAGAATGTCGTCGTTTTCAAAATAGATGCTTTTCATGGTCGGGGCTCCCAGTGGTGCATGATGGTTTTGACCACCACTGCATTGTCAATCACAGCGGCCACGCAAAGCAAGTTGTCTGCACGGTCTGGCAGGTGCTTATACAGCCAGTAGTGGCCGTTGCCAGCGTCTTTGAGGGTTCCGGTATCAATGATTTTTAGCACCAAAGCGGTATCCATATTGCGCTCCGCCATGCGAAGTCGGGCATGTTCTGTCAGCACGACCGGCAAGCCAAAGCGCGTGCTGTGCATCACTTCCCCCATGAATCCTTCAACCCCACCGCCAGATTGAACACCGGCTTCGCTTTCGTGTGGTCCACCTCATCCGCCACAAAGTACCCGTGCCGCTCAAACTGAAACTTCTGGTCCGCGCGGGCGCTGGCCAGGGATGGCTCCACAAACGCGGTCACCACTTTCAGGCTGTTCGGGTTCAGGGCTTCGATGAAGTCTTTGCCGCCCGCGTCGGGCTGGGCCTCGGTGAACAGGCGGTCGTACAGGCGCACCTCAACTGCCAGGCCGTCGGCTACGGCGACCCAGGTGATGACGCCTTTGACCTTCACGGCGTCGCTGCCGGGGGTGCCGCTCTTGGTGTCGGGCACCAGCGTGGCTTGTACCTCAGTGATCTTGCCCTCAAGGTCTTTAGTGCAGCCGGTGCATTCGATGACGTGGCCGTATTTCAGGCGCACTTTGTTGCCGGGGAACAATCTGAAGAAGCCTTTGGGTGGCGTCTCTTCAAAGTCAGTGCGGTCAATCCACACCTCTTTGCCGATCTTGAAGGTGCGTCGGCCCAGTTCGGGGTGGTGCGGGTGAATGGGGGCGCTGCAGTCGTCCAGCTTATTCGCGCCCATCACTTCGTCCCAGTTGGTCAGCACCAGTTTCACCGGGTCCAGCACGGCCATGGCGCGGGGGGCGGACACGTCCAGCGTTTCGCGCAGGCAGCCCTCCAAGGTGCTGTAGTCAATCCAGCTGTCGCTTTTGGTCACGCCAATGCGCTCGGTAAACAGGTGAATCGCCTCGGGTGTGTAGCCCCGCCGGCGCAGGCCGACTATTGTTGGCATGCGCGGGTCGTCCCAGCCGTTGACCTTGTGGTCGTACACCAGTTGCGCCAGCTTGCGCTTGCTGGTGACCACGTAGGTGAGGTTCAGGCGGGCAAATTCGTACTGGTGCGGGGGCGGGGCGCTTAACAGGCCGCCTTCTGTCAGGCGCTCCATCAGCCAGTCGTAAAACGGGCGCTGGTCTTCAAATTCCAGTGTGCAGATGCTGTGGGTGATGTTCTCCAGCGCGTCCTCAATCGGGTGGGCAAAGGTGTACATCGGGTAGATGCACCATTTGTCGTCGGTGTTGTGGTGCGTGGCGCGGCGGATGCGGTAGATGGCGGGGTCGCGCAGGTTGATGTTGGGGCTGGCCATGTCGATCTTGGCGCGCAGCACCATGGCCCCGTCTTCGTGTTTGCCGTCGCGCATTTCCCTGAACCGGGCCAGGTTCTCGGCCGGGGTGCGGGCTCTGAATTTGCTGTTGACGCCGGGTTTGCCGAAGGCACCCCGGTTGATGCGGATTTCTTCCACCGTTTGTTCGTCCACGTAGGCGTGGCCGGCTTCGATCAAATACTCGGCCGCGCGGTACATGAAGTCAAAATAGTCGCTGGCCTGGTAGGGTTTGGCGGTGGGT
>DATCIC010000494.1:0-4314 GCA_036508025.1 Rhodoferax sp.
CGAGGTGTGCCTGGGCGGCGGCGTGATTGCCGCTTGAGGCGGCCATCTGATCACTATACTAATAGTAGCTGCTCACGCAGTAGTCACGGGGGCTACAGCCTGATTTTGTATATAAACCCGGTCAACCCATGCGCGCCAGCAACGCTTCCACGTCTTACATTTTTTGTCTCCTGCAAAGCGGCCTCAAGGGCAGCCGACGCCCGCCACGAAGGACACCTTGCGAATGTCCTGGTGGGGGTCATGATTTTTTTGGGTTTGAAATGAAGCCACCGGGTTGATGGCGTGACGGATCAGCGGTGCATGAACTGCGGCGGCCGCTTTTCCACAAAGGCGCTCATACCTTCTTTCTGGTCTTGCAGGGCAAAGGTAGCGTCCAACATGCGCCGCTCAAACCAGATGCCTTCACTCAGCGGACTCTCAAACGCCCGGTTGACGGTTTCTTTCATCATCATGAGGGCGGGCAAGGAATAACCGGCTATTTTTTTCGCGGTGGCCAGCGCTTCCGCCAGCAAGCTATCGGTTGGCAAGACGCGCGACACCAGTCCGGCCCGCAGGGCTTCCTGCGCATCCATCAGGCGTCCAGTCATGCACAAGTCCATCGCCAAGGCCTTGCCCACGGCACGCGGCAAACGCTGTGTACCGCCACAACCCGGTAACGTGCCAATCTTGATTTCGGGCTGACCAAAGCGCGCGGACTCGGATGCAAACACCATATCGCACATCATGGCCAACTCGCAGCCGCCGCCCAGCGCAAAGCCGGACACGGCTGCAATCACCGGCTTGCGAAAGGTACGCAGCCGCTCCCAGTTGCGGGTGATGAAGTCGGTGCTGTAGGCCTCGGCAAAGTCCAGGTGCTGCATCGCCACGATATCGGCACCGGCCGCAAACACCTTCTCGGAACCGGTCAACACCACACAACCAATACCGGCGTCAGTTTCGAGCCGATCCAGCGCATCACGCAGACCGTTCATCACCGCGTCGTTCAGCGCATTCATGGCTTCGGGTCGATGAATGCGGATCAGACCGACGCGGCCGTGCACTTCCAGCTGAATCACGTCATCGGGTTGCGTCGTGGCGGTCATGCGCTTTCTCCAAATACCTTGGCCGTTTCGCGCAGCTTGAACTTCTGCAGTTTGCCGCTGGGTGTCTTTGGCAACTCTTCCATCAGTTCCAGTCGCTCAGGGTGGTATTGGCGGGTGACCTGGTGTTCCGACAGATACCGACTCATGTCTTCCAGCGTGAAGCGGTGGCCGGGCTTGACCGTGACAAACGCACAGGCTTTCTCGCCCAAGCGTGCATCGGGGTAGCCCACAATGGCGACCATCTCCACGGACGGGTGCTTGTAGAGCAGATTTTCAATTTCCATGACCGGAATGTTTTCTCCGCCACGAATGATCAAGTCCTTGCTGCGGCCATTGATGCGAACGTAGCCTTCAACATCCAGGAATGCCATATCACCAGTGTCAAACCAGCCTTCGGCATCGGTCGCATTCAGGTGCGGGCGCTTGAGGTAACCGCCAAACAGTGAACAGCCGCGCACCAGCAGACTGCCGGTTTGCCCGACAGGCAGCGACTGACCATCGACATCGACCACTTTCAATTCAATCCCCGGCAGCGGACGTCCATCCGTGCTACCGGATTTTTCATTCGTGCGGGCGGGCTCGGTCACGGTCACGGCGCCGCACTCGGTCATGCCCCAGGCCGAGCTGACCGCTAAGCCGAGAACCTTGCGGGCGCGCTCGATCAGCATCGGAGGAATCGGCGCCCCAGCGCAGCAGAAATTGACAAACTGGGGCGACACCGGACTGCCGGCGTCAGCCGCGTTGCACATATCAACCACGAACGGGCTGGAGGCCATGCTGAAGGTGATGCCCTCGTCGCGGATCAACTCCAGTGCCTGGCGGGGCTCCCAGCTGTCTTGCAACACGGTGGTGGCATTGAGGATCAGCGGGATCATCGCCAGATAGCCAAAGCCAGTCAGGTGCGCCATGGGCGAGGCGCCCAGGATCACATCCTTCTGCGTCAAGCCATAGGCCTCGATGAAGCCATGCAGATTGGCAAACAGCGTGTTGGAGGTGTGCGTCACACCCTTGGGTTCACCCGTGGTGCCCGAGGTGTACATCAGCAGCTGCACATCATCCGGCGTCAGGCCATTGCCGGTGAGTGCCGGGGTGTCATCACGCAACAGCAGTGCTTCAAAGCTGTTGGCGCCGTCGCCATTCAACACCACGAGGTGCTGCAGAAAAGGCAGCTCACCGCGCATGCCATTGGCCATGGCCTCGAAATCAAAGCCCTTATAACTCTTGGGCACGATGAAGACTTTGGACTCGCCAAAGTCCAGCATGAACTTGAGCTCGCGCTGGCGGAAGATCGGCATGATCGGATTGGCGACGGCCCCAATGCGCGCGCAGGCCAGCGACAACGCAATGAATTCCCACCAGTTGGGCAGCTGCCAGCTCACCACATCGCTGTGGCCTACGCCCAGCGCGGTCAAACCGCGGGCAATGCGATCGACCTGCCGGTCCAGTGCCCGATAACTCAGGCGCACCGGCTGCGCCACCTCACTGCGGTAAGACACGATGGCTGTGTGGTCCGGGCAGTTTTGCAGCGCCTGGGCCACGAAGTGATTGATGGTCTGGTGGCGCCAGAGGCCCGCAGCGGTCATGGCCGCCTGGCGGGGAGAAATCAAAACGGGATCGAATTGCACAGTGAGTCTCCTTCAGTCATGGGATGCGCAATGCGGGTGCAATAAAGCCCCCCTTAAAAATACGCAATACGACAATGTATTGCCATGTATTCATTTTGGCAACTCATTTCGACAGGAAAGGTGCACCCTAACACCTAGGGATTTCCCTTATATTAGGTTAAAGTTTGATCTCTTTTGCAATATTTACTAATTTTCAAGACGAAATTTAAGTAAATACATTGACATTGTTTGGAATTACTTCTTAAACTGTAAACACTGGAACAAAAAGGAAATTGCAATGGACTTCAACCTGAATGACGACCAGCAGGCACTGGTAGACAGCGCCCGTCGTTTTGCTGTGCAAAAGCTGGCCCCAGGGTACCGAGTGGGCGATAAAACCGGCCGCGTGGACCGCTCCATGGTCAAGGCGATGGGCGACATGGGCTTTCTCGGTCCTGAACTGCCCGAGGCCTACGGCGGTCTGGGTGTGGACTGCGTCACCAGCGGACTGCTGCTGGAACAGATTGCCTATGGCGACTTCAACATGTCGTACATCAACTTGTTGACCTCGTTGTGCGGGCAAATCATTGCCACCCATGCGCAGGACTATTTGAAAGAGCGCTGGCTCAAGCCCATTCTGGCCGGCGACAAACTGGTGGCAATTGCGCTGACCGAGCCCAGTGCCGGATCGGATGCGGCGCGTCTGAAGCTCAAAGCCGTTCGTGACGGTGATCACTTTGTCCTTAACGGCGAAAAAACCTCGATTTCGCTGGCCGATCAATCCGATGTAGCGGTGGTTTTTGCCCGCACCGGCACCGACAAAGAGGGTGCCAAGGGCATCAGCGCCTTTCTGGTGCCGATGGACTTGCCTGGTCTGACTCGTACCGCGTTTGATGACGTGGGCACGCGTGCGGTCGGACGCGGCTCCATCTTTTTTGACAACGTGCGCGTGCCCGCCGACCACATGCTGGGTGACGAAGGCAAGGGATTCATCCAGGTGATGCAGGGCTTTGACTACAGCCGTGCGCTGATTGGCCTGCAGTGCCTGGGGGTTGCGCGTGCCTCGCTGGATGAAAGCTGGGAGTACGCCAAGGGCCGCGAAACTTTTGGTCTGCCCATCATTGAGCGCCAGGGTGTGAGCTTTCCGCTGGCCGAAGCCGAAACTTATCTGGAATCGCTGCGCTGGCACTGCCTGCGCACACTATGGCTCAAGGACCAGGGCAAGCCACACACGGCCGAAGCGGCTATGTGCAAATGGTGGGGACCCAAGCTTGCTTGCGAAATTATTCACCAGTGCCTGCTGACACACGGCCATGGCGGCTATGCCAGCGACTACGCGTTTGCGCAGCGCTACCGGGATGTGATGGGCCTGCAAATTGGGGACGGCACCGCCAACATCATGAAGATGATCATCGCCCGCGAAAAGTCCGGCATGCGCCTGACTTAAAGCTTGGACATATTGGTTTGCAGCTTGGAGAAGTAATGAATAAACGCCAGCCGGTCATCGAACGACAGGTCTTTCAAGGCTTGGTCGTAGAAGCTGTGAATGGGATCCTGCAGCTTGCTCCACAGCACCAGACCCTGCGCACTGAGCCTGACTTTGCGCGAACGCCGGTCGTCTTCGCTGG
>DATCIC010000495.1:0-2695 GCA_036508025.1 Rhodoferax sp.
CATTGCGCTGGACGAGACGATTGATCTGGCGCGGCCGCGCTCGCAAGGCGATGCCGCCTTTGCCGCGCTGGAGAAACGAATTCTGGACCGCGTGCTGCAAAAACCAGCACGTGAGACCACATCGACTAACCCTAACCCGACCGAATCGCGCTGGCCCGGCGTGCCTGCGCACGGCCTGCGCTGGGCCATCTAACTCTCATGCCTCGACGACCGCCCCGAATGATGAAACCGTTCGCCCTGAGCCTGTCGAAGGGGTGGCTCGACCCTTCGACAGGCTCAGGACAGGCCAAGCTCACCACGAACGGTATTCCACGTTAAAGCTAGGTCCCTCACTTTCTTTTTATCAACGGACTTTCAAGGAGAAACCCATGTCCATTCAATCCATCAATGTGCGCAACCAGTTCCGCGGCAAGGTCAAGGAAATCATCGTCGGCGACGTCGTCTCGGAGGTCGATGTCGAGACGCCCTGGGGCATCGTCACCTCTGTCATCACCAGCCGTTCGGTCAGAGACCTCGACCTGAAGGTGGGCTCTGAAGTGGTGGCGCTGGTCAAGTCCACTGAAGTGTCGATTGCCAAGCTGTAGGCCGGGCTGTGATCCAACTTGACAACATCAGCCTGAGCTACCCCGGCCACCCGGCCCCGGTGCAAGCCTTGCAGGGCGTGAACCTACAGGTGCGCGCGGGCGAGGTGTTTGGCGTGATCGGCCGCAGTGGTGCGGGCAAGAGCTCGCTGGTGCGCGTGATCAACCTGCTCAACCGGCCCTCGCAGGGGGCGGTGCGTGTGGCGGGCGCGGCGTTGACTGCTCTGGCGGCATCTGAGTTGCGCGCGGCACGGCGCCAGATCGGAATGATTTTTCAGCACTTCAACCTGCTGAGTTCGCGCACGGTATTTGACAACGTGGCACTGCCGCTGCAGCTGGCCAATGAACGCCCGGCCATCATCAAGGGCCGGGTCGATGAGTTGCTGGATCTGGTGGGGCTGTTTGACTTGCGCCAGCGTTACCCTGCGCAAATCAGCGGCGGCCAAAAGCAGCGCGTGGGCATTGCCCGCGCGTTGGCCAGCAGCCCGAAAGTTTTATTGTCGGACGAAGCCACCTCGGCACTCGACCCGGAAACCACGCGCTCCATATTGGGTTTGCTGCGCCAGATCAACCGTGACTTTGGGCTGACCATCGTGCTGATCACGCACCAAATGCAGGTGATAAAACAGGTGGCGGATCGGGTCGCCGTGATCGATGCCGGGCGCATTGTGGAACAGGGCGCGGTGATTGATGTGTTCACCCACCCGCAACACGCCACCACGCGCAGCCTGATCGACGAAATCCTGCCGCAGGACCTGCCCAAGGGCGTGATCACCCGCATCCGCAATTTAATGGCCACCGAGCCCGACAACCGGGGCCGCCTGCTGCGTCTGGCCTTTGCTGGGGACGACGCCACCCAGCCTCTGCTGTCGGACGTGATCCATCGCTATGGGCTCGACATCAACATCCTGCACGGCCAGATTGACGACATCCAGGGTCAATCTTTTGGCTCGCTGGCGGTGCATGCTCGCGGCGAGAACAGCCAACTCAGCGCCGCCGTGGCCCACTTGCGCGGCGCGGGCGTGCGGGTGGTTGAAGAGGAACTGAGCCATGTTTGACACATTCACGCCGCAAATGCTGGCGCTATTTGCCTCATCGCTGTGGGAAACGCTGGTCATGGTCGGCATCTCGGGCCTGTTTGGCGCCGCGTTGGGGCTACCGCTGGGGGTGTTACTGCATCTGACCCACCCCGGCGGAGTACTGGAAAACCGCAAACTCAACCGCATCGTGGGCAGCACGGTCAATGCGGTGCGCTCCACGCCTTTCATCATCTTGCTGGTGGCCATCATTCCGTTCACCCGGCTTATCACTGGTTCGTCGATTGGAACCGCTGCGGCCGTAGTGCCCCTGACGATTGCGGCTGCACCGTTCATCGCCCGCCTGATGGAGACGGCCCTGCGCGAGGTTGACCACGGCCTGGTGGAAGCCGCACTGGCCATGGGGGCCACCACACAGCAGATCGTCTTCAAGGTGCTGCTGCCCGAAGCGCTGCCCGGCATCGTGGCCGGGCTGACCATCACTTTGGTCAGCCTGACCGGCTACTCGGCCATGGCCGGCGCTATTGGCGGCGGCGGCTTGGGCGATTTGGGCATCCGTTACGGCTACCAGCGCTTTTTGCCCGAAGTGATGCTGGCCGTGGTGCTGGTGCTGATTGCCTTTGTACAGGTGGTGCAGAGCGCGGGCGACTGGACGGTGCGACGGCTGAGCCACAAATGAAACCATTGCCTGACATCCATCACACACCTGCTTACTATATTTTGTATAGCTGCTTACGCTTATGAGACGGTGGCTAGAGGCCAATTTCTTAAAGATCTCTTCTCACTTTACTTTACCCATCACTTTGAAAAAAACACCATGAACAAACGCTCCCTTCTTCAATCTGTCCTCACCCTGGCGCTGGCCGCTTCCTTGGCCAGCCCGCTGCTGGCGCAGGACAAAACCCTCAAGATCGGTGTCACCGCCGGCCCCCACGCGCAGATTTTTGAGCAGGTCAAAAAGATTGCCGAGAAAGACGGCCTGAAGATTCAGATCATCGAGTTCAGCGATTACGTGCAACCTAACGCTGCCCTGGCCACGGGCGACCTCGATGCCAACAGCTACCAGCACAAGCCCTA
>DATCIC010000496.1:0-3463 GCA_036508025.1 Rhodoferax sp.
TTGCTCATTCCGCGGCTCCCGCTGCCTCGGCTTCGGCCTCGATCCAGTCGTAGCCGCGTTCTTCGAGTTCGAGCGCGAGTTCCTTGCCGCCGGTGCGGATGATGCGCCCGGCGCTCATCACGTGCACGAAGTCGGGCACGATGTAGTTCAGCAGGCGCTGGTAGTGCGTGACCAACACAATGGCGTTGTCCTTGTTGGCCAGGTGATTGACACCTTGCGATACCACGCGCAGCGCGTCAATGTCGAGGCCCGAATCGGTTTCGTCGAGGATGGCCAGGCTGGGCTCGAGCAGCGCCATTTGCAAAATCTCGTTGCGCTTTTTCTCGCCGCCGGAAAAGCCTTCATTGACGCTGCGCTCCAGAAACTCGGGGCTCATCTCTAACAGCTTCATCTTCTCGCGCACCAGGTCGTCAAACTCCAGCGGGTCCAGCTCCTCATGACCGCGCTCAGCCTGCACGGTGTTGTAGGCCAGTCGCAAGAACTGGCTGTTGCCCACGCCGGGGATTTCGATCGGGTACTGAAAGGCCAGAAACACGCCGGCCCGGGCGCGCAACTCAGGCGCCAGCTCGAGCAGGTTCTTGCCTTTAAACAGCACCTCGCCGCCCGTCACCTGGTAGGCCGTGTGGCCCGCCAACACCTTGGCGAAAGTGCTCTTGCCCGAGCCGTTGGGCCCCATGATGGCGTGCACTTCACCGCGCTTGACTGTGAAGTTCAGACCTTTGAGAATGTCGGTCCCGTTGACGCTGGCGCACAGGCCGCGCACCTCCAGCAGTGTCTGGCTATTTTCGATAATCATCCTACGCTTCCTTCCAATTTGAATCCGAGTAACTTGGTGGCTTCAACCGCGAACTCCATCGGCAACTGTTGAAACACGTCTTTGCAAAAACCATTGATGATCATCGAGACTGCTTCTTCAGCCCCGATGCCGCGCTGCGCAAAATAGAACATCTGGTCTTCGCCAATTTTTGAGGTGGACGCCTCGTGCTCCACCTGCGCGCTCGGGTTGCGCACCTGGATGTACGGGAATGTGTTGGCGCTGCATTTGGTTCCCACCAGCATCGAGTCGCACTGCGAGTAGTTGCGCGCGCCCTCGGCACCCGGCATCACCTTGACCAGACCGCGGTAGCTGTTGCTCGACTGACCGGCCGAAATGCCCTTGCTGACAATGGTGCTGCGGGTGTTCTTGCCGATGTGGATCATCTTGGTGCCGGTATCGGCCTGCTGATGGTGGTTGGTCACCGCCACCGAATAAAACTCGCCCACCGAGTTGTCGCCCAGCAGAATGCACGACGGGTACTTCCAGGTGATGGCCGATCCGGTCTCCACCTGGGTCCATGAAATGCGCGAGTTGACGCCCCGGCACATGCCGCGCTTGGTGACGAAGTTGTAAATGCCTCCCACGCCGTTTTCGTCGCCTGCGTACCAGTTTTGCACCGTTGAGTATTTGATGTCGGCATTGTCCAGCGCCACCAGTTCAACCACGGCTGCGTGCAGCTGGTTGGTGTCAAACTGGGGCGCGGTGCAGCCTTCGAGGTATGACACTGAAGCGCCTTCTTCGGCCACGATCAGGGTGCGTTCAAACTGGCCTGTGTCCTGGGTGTTGATGCGAAAGTAGGTGGACAGGTCCATCGGGCACTTGACGCCCTTGGGGATGAAGCAAAACGAGCCATCGGTGAATACCGCCGAATTAAGCGCGGCGTAGTAGTTGTCAGCCGCCGGCACCACACTGCCGAGGTATTGTTTGATCAGCTCGGGGTGGGTTTGCACCGCCTCCGAGATCGACCCGAAGATGATGCCGACTTCGGCGAGCTTGGCCTTGTAGGTGGTGGTCACGGAGACGCTGTCAAAAATCACATCGACCGCCACACCGGCCAGCGCCGCGCGCTCGTGCATCGGCACGCCGAGTTTTTCAAAGGTGCGCAGCAGTTCGGGATCGACTTCGTCCATGCTTTTTAGCTTGGCCTTCGGCTTGGGTGCCGAGTAGTAGCTGATGGCCTGGAAATCGATTTTTGGATACTTGACATGGGCCCACTCGGGCTCGGTCATCGTCAGCCAGTGGCGAAAGGCCTTCAGGCGGAATTCAAGCAGCCACTCGGGTTCGTTCTTCTTGGCGGAGATCAGCCGGATGGTGTCTTCACTCAGGCCCTTGGCTGCCACATCCGATTCGATGTCGGTGACAAAACCATGCTTGTAGGGCTGGTTGACCAGTTTATCGAGAATGGCACTCATGCGGCCACTCCTTTGCCAGCGCCCGGCTTGAGGCTGAAGCTCTCGCCGCAACCGCAGGTGTTGCCGACGTTGGGGTTGTCAAACTGGAAGCTCTGCTTGAGCCCCTCGGTGACAAAGTCGAGGCTGGCGCCGCCCAGCGTGAGCAGGTTTTGCGGAGCGATCAGTAGCGTGGCCCCGTGGGCCTCAAAGCGCTGCTCGTCGGCTCGCACCTCGTCGGCCAGTTCATAGGTGTAGGCAAAGCCCGAGCAGCCGACGCTTTTGACGCCGACGCGAAGCCCAAGGCCGCTGCCGCGCTTGGCAATTTGCGCGCGGATCTGTTTGGCCGCCGCTTGGGTGAGTGTGATGGTCATGATGCAACTCCTGTGGGGCCGTTGAATCGGCGCGCGCCGGGCTTGGGCCGGCTTGAAATTTGATCTTGGAATCTCATTTTTCGGAACTCCTTGGATGCTCGAATTTTATAAGGTCTATTAATTCTATACCTTATGAGCCAGTCAGAGTTTGACCGACCATGGCCGCAGTGTGCCGGCGTGAACTGGCAGCCAGAGATTTTTTGATTTTATTTATCAATTACGACTGTAGCCCTCGTCAAATAAGTCTAAGCAGCTACTAAATTAATATCAACTTCAGTTTTTTCGACTGAGGTGGCGCTGAGCCTGACACCCTGTCCGCGTCGCGGGTATTGCCCCCGGCATCAGCGACGAACGGCGACTTAGGCCGCTGACTGCCAACGCCCCAGCCGCTGCGCCAGCCGCTCAAAAGCCAGGTCGGTCACCACGGCCAGAAAACCCACCAAAACAGCACCTTGAAGCACATAGGCGGTGTTGAAACCGCTCAAGCCCACAATGATCGGCAAACCGAGCGTCTTGGCGCCGACGGTCGATGCGATGGCGGCGGTGCCGATGTTGATGATGACCGAGGTGCGCACGCCCGCCAGAATCACCGGGGCGGCCAGCGGCAGCTCAACCCGCAGCAAGCGCTGCCACGGGCTCAACCCCAGACCTTCGGCGGCTTCGTTCGCCTCAGGCGGCACTGACTTGATACCGGCCAGCGTGCTTTGCAGCACAGGCAGCAAGCCATACAGCGCCAGCGCGATCAGGGCCGGCGCTTCGCCGAAACCCACCACGGGAACGGCCACCGCCAAGACGGCCACCGGCGGAAAGGTCTGCCCGGCGGCGACCACGGTTTCAATCAACGGACGAAACTCACGTCCACTGGCCCGTGTTGCAAAAATCCC
>DATCIC010000497.1:0-7202 GCA_036508025.1 Rhodoferax sp.
TGGCTGGTGTGCTGGCAAGCATTGACTTGATTCTGTATTCGAATGTCGCCCACTTCCCGGCACTTTGCTCTTTGCTGTGCAATCAGCATCGCACTGAACTGGTGCGCTTTGCCGGAAAGTTCTGGTTCGAATGGTCTTATGGTGACAAGTGGCAAGACGGCAAGCCGGTCTTTCGGGTCGCAGTCACTCAGCGTGCTGCCCACTGGATTTCCCTTGCACGTAGCGGCAAATCGTACAAAACGGTGCCGGCATTGCCGCTGGCACTCACGGCCTTGTCGGCCACCCTCGGTCACGACCCGCTCGATCTGGCCGGTCTGCTCAAACATTTGGTGCAACTGCGCAACCAGACCAATTCCTTGAGGCTGCCCGGCATTTACGCGTCTTACCTGAGCGCCCGCAGACCCTCGGCGGCACTGCCGCACGCCGACTGGATTCGCGTCATGACCGCATCAGCCCCGGTGCTGGCACCGGGACTGATGCGCGCGCCAATTGACAGCGGGCTGGACGCGACTGACGAAGCTGAGCACTTCTTTCGTTTCCATCACCGGGCAGCCACGGTGGTCGAAGGCACAGCTCTGCAGCGCTGTAGAACACTCTTTGAAGCGATCAACAAGGCACTTTGCTCACAACTTTCAAATCTGAAGATCGCCACGCAGATAGCGCGCGAAGTCAAAACTTCGGGTTTTGACCGCGGCGATGCACCCTTTCTTCTGGCCCATTTCGCGACGCATTTGTTGACCCGCAAACCCAAGACGGGTAGCAGAGAGACGCTGCGTGCTTCCACCGCGAAACGATATTGGGACTCGCTGGCCCCGGCCTTTCGCGATGCGATTTCCGATGCCAATCTGATCGACATGGAAGAGGATGAACTGACGGAACTGTATACCCGGGTGATCAAGTTCTGGCTTCCGCCCACTCAGGAAGAGACCGCGCGCGGCACCGTCGAAGAACCTGCCGAACCCGATATCGCTAGCGCTAAAGGTGGCCTTCATGCCGCAATTGAAGTTCGCGCTGATCCTGGTGTTGACGCTGATGCTGGAGCTGACGATCACTTTGACACGTCGGACAGCGCTAGTGACGCTCCGCTGCGCGCGCTACTGCAATTGCGGGAATTCCATGATTTCATCGGTGCCACTTATGGCCTTGAGGATCCCAATTGGGCCGAGATTTCGCCTAATATTACCGTCGGCGTCGGGCGCCCCGGACTGGTGCTACTGAACGAATTCCTTGCCGTACTGAACTTGCAACTGGGCGCCAAGGCCGTCAGCGATCTGGATGAAACGGTCCTCTCCCACGTGTTCGTGCTGATCGTCTGCGCCCGTTTTGGGCTTCGCATTGGCGAGGCGGTTGGTCTGAATCGCGACGACTGGCTTGATAGCATCGGTACCACGACCGTCTTGGTGCGCAGCAACTGGACTCGTGCGCTCAAGACAAGTCGTTCGCGTCGGCAGGTACCGCTTATTGAAGCGCTTACGCAGCTTGAGCAAGAGGTTATCGACAAAGTCCTGTGGGACTGGGTGCACCGCAAATGCGACTTAAGTACACCGCTGCTGCCGGGCATCTCCCGGGAGTCGTTCCGGCATATGAAGAACTTGATCGGCGCCAGCCTCATCGCCGACATCAAATTGGTGACACGACATGACGGCAGTACCGTGCACATGCTGCGCCATGGTTTCGGGATGAGGGTCTTGTCAATCCTGCAGTCAGTCAAGCTTGATCCAGGCGTCAACCTCACGCCGCGATTGGTGGAATCAACTCGACGGCTGCTGCTGGCAAGTTCGCAAATGGATCGCCGCACCCTTTGGGCTGTCGCTCGCCTGCTAGGTCACGCCAGTCCGGCAATGACTCTGCGCGCCTATATTCATTGCGTTTATTTATGGCTGCCGACGCTCGCCGCCAATGGATCTGTGACAGCGAGCCCTCCCCCGTTGCAGGCGATCAACCTTGATGCCATCGAGATTGACCCAACATATCTGAGCGCGCAACGTCCCTGCGAAGTCAGACCAGAAGCTTCGACTGAGCCGCTATTTCTGCGCTGCCTGAGGTATTTGAGATTGTTGGTCATTGGTCAGACCGAACTGAAGGCAGCAGACAATGCCAGACTCTCGCAACATGAGGCACAGGCACTGGGCGCTCAGCTGGCCAAGGCCGCAGCGCGGCTGGATGCCGAAGAAAATCGGTTTGCGGCCTACAAACTGCTGTGTGGCGTGAGCACCACCAGAATGAACAAATTAGTGGAGTTGGTCAAGGCGTCAACTCCCGCGCCAAGTCCGTTGGGTGAGCTTCACGATTGGGTCCACACCATCGGACCATCGCGGCAAATCCTGCTGTTCGACCAGCCACAACTGGAGTTCTTCAAAGCGTTCGTAACGTCGCTGAACTTCACCGAAACAGACCTGTGGCTGGTGAAGGGTACCAAACTGCACGCCGGCCTGGCCAACTTGATTCATGCGGCCGGTCTGCAATCCCACCTACATGACCGATTGGAAGTCAGCCAACGCTTTCAACTCGACGTGGCGCGCTTTGACAAAGCGCCCTGGGGTGCGGTCGATCGAGTGGCGGCTGTTGTTCGCGAGGACGGGAAGCTGCGCAATAGCTTCGAATTGCTCATTCTTTGGACAATCTGGAACACGGTAGCCGCCGGCACAAAGATTGGCGCCGATGGGGCTGCCAATTAGGCTTCAGTCACTGAATGACGGTTCAGAGCAAAGTCTGTCCGATGATGATGATTTTTTTTAGCGTTCGTGCAATGATCACCTTGTCGTGAAATTCATCAGTCCATTGAACTCTAATATAAGGCGTCTTGTTTCCCGAAACTTCCAAAATGTCATCGAAAAATAGTTCCTCATTGAAGCTTATGTTTTCCAAGGAATTGCTTTTTTCAATTTTGAAGTGAAATAGGCGACGGTCCGTGCAATAACCGGTCGATTTTCCCTTTTCATCACGGGGAACCATCTTCGTCGTCGGTGGCCGCCTGGCCGCCAAGGCTTTCGAAATCTGGAAAAGTTCCGGCCAAGCATCACATTCAATCACGCAGCTAAACGGAAGCTCCTTGGTTGAAATCTCTTGCCGCGCCTCGCGCACTGCTTCAATCAAATCAGCTTCCTCTAGATCAGGATAGGCCATTCTTACTGCTCGTTCATTCCAAAGGTCTAGGTGGCCAATCAAACCGGTGCAAGTAGCGATTCTTTGCCGGGTTTCCGGACTGCGCAAGGCGTCATCGTGGCATCGCTTCAATTCGAATTTGGCGGCCAGGCAAAACTTGCGTTCGCCAATCAACACCCCGTGAGAAAAGCCGATTTCGTTCTGGTCAATCTTGAGGGCGGCGGCAAGCATGCGCCAGGTTCCACGGGCGAACGCTTCGAAACTTGCCCACGCCAGTGTTGAAATTTCGCCTTCGACATACAGATCAGCCTCTGCTCGCGACGTTGAAATTTCAACCTGTTTGTCACCTCGCACAAAAATGCACAGGGGTGCTTCTTCCGTCTCACCGGCCGAGGTATTCATGTCGCCGAGAGATAGCTGAGCTGACTTCACTTGATCGCGCGTCTTGAAGACAAAGACCTGCTGGTTGCTCACGAAATCTGCGTCGAGAAAGTCGAGTTGTTTTCGAATTGTTTCCTGTGCGATTTTCAAGATCTCGATGTCATCCAAGTTCAAAGCGCCTGGCAACTCAAGCGCTCGTGGCATTGCTTCCAGCGGCATATCGTCAGTATGTCGGGCGGTTCCTTGAACAACTACATTTTGGTCGACGGTCGATACAATCATTTTTTACTCCTTGACGACTAAGCGCTGGCCGAGTTCAATGGCTGCCCGGATAGATGTATAGCCTTCACTTCGGCAGCTCTCCTATCTGGATCTTTTGTCATTGAATTTTTCATTTGCTTTCCCTATCAAAAAAAGTGCACAGCAACACTGCGTCCTATACAACAGCGTCCTGATAACCTTCTAACGGCCAGACAAACAGATCGTTAAGGGGGAAATTCCGAATTAATTGCGCCCAGCGGCTTTCACCGGATTCGTCACTATGGGCTGATCGCCAACAATGCGCGCAAGGAGAATCTGGCGCTGGCACGTGAACTGCTGCAGGTTGCACCGGTGGCCACCTCCGATCCAGAGCTTGCTGACGCGCCCGCCGACCCTGTTCGACCAACCTTCGTTTGTGTTCACTGTGGTGCGCCGATGGTGATCATCTAGACGCTGCTTGTTGATGCCGACTGAAAACTGACCCACTTTTAGAGGTTATGCCGACCCAAAATTGACCCAGGTGTTTTACTAGCTCTGCCTATTTTTTGGGCAGGAGCAATAAAGGTGATCACCATGGAAATGTTTGGAAAAGTCAAGCGGATGTACACCCGCGATAAGAAGTCGCTGCGCGAGATAGCCAAGAGCACGGGGCTGTCGCGAAACACGATACGCAAATGGGTACTTGAGACAAAGCAGGCAGGCGGCGCTCCAGAATACCGGCGCAAAGAAATGCCAAGCAAACTCAGCGTGTTTCACGCGTCGCTGGAGCTTGCACTCAAAGCCGATGCACTGCGAACAAAGCAGTACCGACGCACAGCCAAAGCGTTGTTTGTCGAAATCAAAAAGCAGGGCTACATCGGCGGCTACAGCCGCGTCACCGACTTCGTACGTGAGTGGCGTGGCAATGCTGGCAAAGCACCCCACGCCTTCGTGCCCTTGAGCTTTGCGTTGGGTGAGGCCTTCCAGTTTGACTGGAGCACCGAAGGTTTGACGGTCGGGGGCATCTACTACAACAAAGTGCAACTCTCGCACATGAAACTGTGTGCCAGTCGAGCCTTCTGGCTGGTGGCCTACCCCAGCCAGGGCCATGAAATGCTGTTTGATGCCCACACCCGTTCGTTTGCAGCGCTGGGCGGCATCCCTGGCAGGGGAATCTACGACAACATGAAGACGGCCGTGGATAAGGTGCAAAAAGGCAAACAACGCGTGGTCAACGCCCGTTTTACGGCCATGTGCGCGCACTACCTGTTTGACGCCGACTTCTGCAACGTCGCCAGTGGTTGGGAGAAAGGCGTCGTCGAGAAAAACGTGCAGGACAGCCGTCGGCGCATCTGGCTCGATGCCCAAAAGCTCAAGTGGAGTTCTTTCGATGAACTCAACGCTTGGTTGGGCCAGCGCTGCCGCGATTACTGGAGTGAACTGCGCCACACCGAGTTCACCCAGTTCACAGTGCTGGAGATGTTGGAGCAAGAACGCCTGGAGATGATGCCGATGCCCACGCCGTTTGACGGCTACGTCGAGAAATCCGCCAAGGTCTCAAGCACCTGCCTGGTCAATGTGGACCGCAACCGCTACTCAGTGCCATGTGAATGGGCCAACCACAGGGTCAGCACCCGGCTCTATCCCACCCAGGTCTGCGTCGTCGCCGGTGACGCAGTGGTAGCCAGCCATGAGCGCGCCGCAGACCGAGGCCATACGCGCTATGACTGGCAGCACTACATCGCGCTGGTGCAACGCAAGCCCGGCGCACTGAGAAACGGTGCCCCCTTTGCAGACATGCCTGAACCTTTGCAGCGACTGCGCCAAGGGCTGATGAAACACGCCGGTGGTGACCGGGTTATGGCACAGGTATTGGCCGCTGTACCCACAGCCGGATTGGAGACCGTGTTGGTGGCGGTCGACTTGGTTGTGGAATCTGGCGCACTCAGCGGCGAGCATGTTCTCAACGTGGTGGCCCGACTCAATGCCAAGCCAACGCCCGATTCTGTTGAGACCACCTTGGCACTCAAAGAGCCACCGCTGGCCAATACCAGCCGCTACGACAGCTTGCGTGATGTGCTTGAAGCCACCCTGGCCTTGGAGGTCGATCATGCGCTGTGATGTCACTGCTGAGCTCAAAGCGCTGCGCCTGTACGGCATGGTGGGCGCCTGGACGGACTTGACGGCCCAAGGCCAGACCAGCACCGCTTCATCGAAGTGGCTGATCGAGCACTTATTGCAAGCCGAGAACACTGACCGGGCCATGCGCTCGGTCAGTCATCAACTCAAGGCGGCCAGGTTTCCGATCCATCGTGATCTGGCCCGGTTTGACTTCTCAGCCAGCAGTGTGGATAAGGATTTGGTCACGACACTGGCGACGATGGACTTTACCGAGACCGCTCAAAACGTGGTGTTCATTGGCGGGCCTGGTACTGGCAAAACGCATCTGGCCAGCGCTGTTGCGCTCTCAGGTATTACCGCCAAGGGGATGCGGGTACGGTTTTACTCTACGGTCGATCTGGTCAACCAGCTTGAGCAAGAAAAAGCCCAGGAAAAGGCTGGTCGGATTGTTGCATCGTTGTTGCGGGTTGATCTGGTGATTCTGGACGAGCTGGGGTACTTGCCGTTCAGTCAAGCAGGGGGTGCCTTGCTGTTTCACCTGCTGTCCCAACTGTACGAGCACACCAGCGTGGCGATCACGACAAACTTGAGCTTCTCCGAGTGGTCCAGCGTGTTTGTCGATGCAAAGATGACCACGGCGCTGCTGGATCGGTTGACACATCATTGCCACATCGTGGAGACGGGCAATGAGTCTTATCGGTTTGCACACAGCTCGATGGCTGCCAAGTCGCGTATCCAGGAGCGTGAACAGTCGCGCAAGGGCAGCAAGGCCGCCAAGACCGCAACGACACCCGAGTCATTCTGAGGCGCCGCGCGAGGGGGAAATCCGCTACGGGCTTCGCCCTTCGCTCCTTTCCCCCTCGCGCAATGAATAAATTCGGGAAACAGAAGTCAGGGGGCAGCTAAAACCAGGAATTCAGTACACTTATCCACAGTTGCAACTTCAAAATGCAGCTACCCGCCCTGGGTCAATATTGGATCGGCAGGGTGGGTCAATATTCAATCGGCGCGAACACCTTGACCGTCTTGAACACCGCCAGCTCCCAGGTCTGCATGGGCAGGGGGCGCAGGGCCGGGGCGTCAATCTCGGCAAAGACACTGGCACGGCTACCGGGGAGTTTCTGAAACGCCTTGTTGTTGAGCTGTACCAAGAGCGGCGCAATGGCCTCGTTGACCTCATCGACCGTCTCGAACCTCTGATGGCGCAGGCGCATCAGAATCCAGCGCTCCACCACCTGCACGGCTGACTCTGCTTTGGCTTTGTCCTGCGGGTGGCGAGGCGGCGCGGGCAACACCGAGGTGCCGTAGTGGCGGGCAAAGTCCAGCACCGTGTCGTTGGCTCTGGGCTCGTAGCG
>DATCIC010000498.1:0-3336 GCA_036508025.1 Rhodoferax sp.
ACCTCGTCGGCCTTCTGACCACCGGGCACGTACTCTTTGCTGGCCCCGTCAAAACGCAGCACGTCGCGACCGACCTTCTTGAAGAAACCAGCTTTGGTTTTTTGACCCAGGTTGCCCATTTCCAGCAAGGTCTTGAGCACCTCAGGGGTGGCAAAACTCTCATAGAACGGGTCGGTTTCGAGCGTCAAGGTGTCTTGCAAGGTCTTGATCACATGCGTCATCGTGTCCAGCCCGACGACGTCAGCGGTGCGGAAGGTGCCGGAGCTGGCGCGGCCCATTTTCTTGCCGGTGAGGTCATCGACGACGTCATAGCTCAAACCGAAGTTTTCGACCTCTTTCATGGTCATCAGCATGCCGGCCACGCCGACGCGGTTGGCAATGAAGTTGGGGGAATCCTTGGCCCGCACCACACCCTTGCCCAGGTTGCTGGTAACAAAGGCTTCCAGGTCGTCCAGGATTTGCGGCTGCGTGGTGGGGGTGTTGATCAACTCCACCAGCATCATGTAGCGCGGCGGGTTGAAAAAGTGGATGCCGCAAAAACGCGGCTTGAGCTCGGAGGGCAGAACTTCACTGAGCTTGGTGATCGACAGACCCGAGGTGTTGGACGCGATGATCGCGTGCGGGGCCAAAAAGGGCGCGATCTTCTTGTACAGATCGAGCTTCCAGTCCATGCGCTCGGCGATGGCCTCTATCACCAGATCGCAGTCCAAGAGCTGGTCCATGTGCTCTTCGTAATTGGCCTGCTGGATCAAGGCAGCATCTTCGGCCACGCCCAGTGGTGCGGGCTTGAGCTTTTTCAGGCCGTCAATGGCGCGCGTGACGATGCCGTTCTTGGGGCCTTCTTTGGCGGGCAGGTCAAAAAGGATGACAGGCACTTTGCAATTGACCAAATGGGCGGCAATTTGCGCACCCATCACGCCGGCACCCAGCACGGCGACTTTTTTGACTTGGAATCTTGACATTGATTTAATCTCCGTTCGGGCTGAGCTTGTCGAAGCCCTTGAATGTGTTCACAAATGCCCTTCGACAAGCTCAGGGCGAACGGCTAATTGATTACGGGACGCGCGTCCAGATTTGGGTCCGGTAGAAAAATGCGATGTAACCGCGCACCTGCAGCTGCTTGCCGTCTTCGATCGGCGTCAGGCGCAAGGTGTAGTCCTTGCCGTTGTCAGGGTCGAGGATCTTGCCGCCTTCCCAAACCTCCTTGCCATCTGATTTTTTGGCGCCACGGATGATCTGCAGCCCGAGCACCGGCTTGTTTTTGCGCTCATCGGCACATTTGTCGCAGACATCGTCCTGCTTGGCATCCTTGCGCAACAGTTTCTCGATGCGGCCCGAGAGTACGCCGGCGTTATCGCTGATGCGCACCTCGGATGACACCTCGCCGGTTTTGTCATCAACGGTACGCCAGACGCCCACGGGCGTCATCTGGGCCAGCACGGGCAATGCCAAGGCACTGATAAGAATGGCAGCTATCGATTTATGCAAGATGATCTCTCCTCAATGGTGGGACTCAAAAGACCCCGCTCGCGCGGGGTCCAGACTGCGCTCAAGCCAGGGCGGCATCCGTGTCCATCAACACCTTGCTGCCGGCGCGTGCCGTGCGCATCAGGGTTGCGGTTTCGGGGAACAGTTTGGCAAAGTAGAAGCGCGCCGTCTGCACCTTGGCCAGATAGAAGGAGTCGGTGTTGCCAGCGGCAATTTCACGCAAGGCCACTTGCGCCATGCGGGCCCAGAGGTAGCCAAACACCAGGTGGCCAGCCACGCGCAGGTAGTCCACGGCGGCAGCGCCCACTTCATCGGCGTTCTGGAAGCCCTTGAAACCGATTTCGGTGGTGAACTTGGTCATCTGGTCGCCCAGAATGGCAATCGGGGTGATGAATTCGGCCATCTTTTCGTTGACGCCTTCCTCCAACACCAGTTGAGCAATGAGCTTGCCAAACTTGCGCAAGGTGGCGCCGTTGTTGCCCAGGATCTTGCGCCCCAGCAAGTCCAGCGACTGGACGGTGTTGGTGCCTTCATAAATCATGTTGATGCGGTTGTCGCGCACAAACTGCTCCATGCCCCAGTCCTTGATGTAACCGTGGCCACCAAACACCTGCATGCAGGCGTTGGTGGAGATATGGCCGTTGTCCGTGATGAATGCCTTGACGATGGGCGTCAGCATGGCCAGCATTTCGCCGGCGTCCTTGCGGACTTTTTCATCGGGGTGCCCATGTTCCTTTTCCAGCAGCATGGCGCTGTAGCACAACAAAGCGCGACCGCCCTCGGCGTAGGCCTTGGCCGTGAGCAGCATCTTGCGCACGTCCGGGTGCACGATGATCGGATCGGCCGGCTTGTCCTTGGCCTTGATGCCGGTGAGTGAGCGCATCTGGAGGCGATCCTTGGCGTAGACCAGGGCGTTTTGATAAGCCACTTCGGTCTGACCGAGTGACTGGTTGCCGACGCCCAGACGCGCTGCGTTCATCATCACAAACATGACTTGCATGCCCTTGTTGGGCTGCCCCACCAGCGTACCGACCGCGTTGTCAAGCACCAGCTGCGCCGTGGCGTTGCCCTTGATGCCCATCTTGTGCTCCAGGCCGCCGCAGTAAATACCATTGCGCGCGCCCAAGGTGCCATCCTTGTTGACCATGAACTTGGGGACGATGAACAGACTCACGCCCTTGATGCCGACCGGCGCATCGGGCAGACGGGCCAACACTAGATGAATGATATTGCTGGCCATGTCATTTTCACCGGCGCTGATGAATATCTTTTCGCCGGATATTTTGTAGGTGCCATCAAGCTGCGGCTCGGCCCTGCTGCGCATCAAACCCAGGTCGGTGCCGCAATGCGCTTCGGTCAGGCACATGGTGCCGAGCCACTCACCACTGGTCATCTTGTGCAGATAGGTCTGCTTTTGCTCTTCGGTGCCGTGCGCGTGCAGGGCGGCATAGGCGCCGTGCGTCAGCCCCGGGTACATGGCCCAGGACTGGTTGGCGCTGTTGAGCATTTCATAAAAACACTGGTTCACGATGTGCGGCAGCCCCTGGCCACCATACTCCGGTTCACAGCCCAGCGCGGCCCAACCGCCTTCAACGTACTTGGCGTAGGCCTCCTTGAAGCCAGTGGGCGTGGTGACCGCATGCGTCACCGGGTCGAGCTTGCAGCCCTCAGTGTCACCAATCTGATTGAGTGGGAAAGTGACCTCAGCCGCAAATTTGCCGCCTTCTTCCAGCACGGCATTGATGGTGTCAACATCGATATCGGCGTGCTTGGGGATGGCCGTCAAATCGTCAACGACGTGGAGCAGTTCGTGCATCACAAACTGCATGTCACGCAGCGGGGGGGTAT
>DATCIC010000499.1:0-6417 GCA_036508025.1 Rhodoferax sp.
AAAAAATCAACCGATTGCACACTAAATTAATGCATCCCGGTGTCTCAAAGTCATTGACAAATTCCGGGCACGTCGTCTCTCCGTGCCACTGTCACTCAGTTCCCTGCAGGCGCGAGACATTCCCAGATGTCATCAGTCTTAGGAAGGTAATCTGGGCATTTCCTCAAAGTGGCGACTACGTATGCTTCAGGTCCACCAGCGAAGTGAACTACTAAATCACGATGCGGAATATTTGACACGCCAAACTCGGACACAAGAGTGCAGCGCTTTCCCTGTGCCGAAGCTGGCGAAAGAACGTAGCTTAAATATAACTTGTCGTCTTGAATGGAGAACGCAGGGTTGACTGGTTTTTGCCCACAAATAACAGGATCCCAAACCGTAACTATCATCTTGTCGAAAAGACGGTAGGGGGTTACTTTGTGCTCAGAGTTTGAAGCACCTTCGATGGGAATTGTGCGAAATTCGAAGCTGGGTGGACCACTCGGGCCCGGCAACTGAGCAAAAGCAAAGGTAATGACCACCGAGACCGGCAAGAGCAACAGAAGCGCAGACTTTTTCATATCAAATCCTTTTTCGGGAAGCTTCCAACAAGAGAATGTTTTGACTCATTCACAATCACCAGAAAATTCTTATACCCCCTTTGTTTGTTTAATGAATGGTCAAGTCGAGTCACATTGCGATTCATCAAAGAACTGCAGGGGGTGCTGTTCGACAGCGCCAGCGAGCCGGGAATACTTAAAATTGCGGGAGCTTCCGATGTGTAAATTTTTAACTGCCGCTGCAGCTGTTGACACTACCGCCGCCATACTTGCCCGATGATTTACCTGCACAAACTGCTACCACTGGCACTGTCGCCTATCGCACTGATTCTGTTGCTGATGGCGTGGGCTGCGTACAGGCGGTCGCGCGTTGCGGCTCTGCTGGCCGTAGTGTTACTTTATGCGGCCAGCGTGCCAGTGCTGTCAGACCCCTTGTTCCGAGCAGTGGAGCAACAGCAATTGCGATTAATGCCTGAAGCGGTTGCGCCGGCGCAGGCTGTGGTGGTGTTGAGCGGCATGATGCTCAACATTCCCGGTAAGCAAGGGGTCGTTCCCGAATGGGGGGATGCGGTCGACCGTTTCTTTGGTGGGGTGGAACTGTACGCTGCTGGCAAGGCGCCCCGACTGGTGTTCACCGGCGGGCTACAACCTTGGCAGGGTGAACAAGAGCCAGAGGGCCAAGTGCTGCGGCGCATGGCTCTGCGCTTTGGCGTACCGGCCGACGCCATGGTGGTAAGCGGCCCAGCACAGAACACCGAGCAGGAGTCAGCCGCAGTGAGGCAGTTGTTGGAGCCGGGTGTGCAGCGTATCGTGCTGGTTACCTCGGCTTTTCACATGTCACGCGCACAGAGGTTGTTCGAGCAGGCGGGCTTTGTTGTGACCCCCTACCCGGTGGACTTCCGTGTGGCAGTGCGAGGAACCACACCTATGGACTACCTTCCCGAGGCGAGCGCATTTTGGAGGACGGACATTGCAGTGCGTGAGTTGTTGGGGCGTGGTTATTACGCACTCAGAGCGATATTCTGAAACAACATTCAGGGTGGCGGCCTGCACCATGAGCACATCAAGGCGTGTATTCTGAAACAGGCCAGAGTGCCATTCGTGGCCGACCTAGAGTCCGGTGCGCTGCGCGTGGTGGGCGCGAGCAAAGGGTGGTCCTGAACCACTCCATTGATTGTTAAATTTAATCAAAGCCGAAATCAAAGCCCGCCCCGTGCGGGTTTTCTTTTTGCTGGGGCTGGCTTGATTCAAAAAACCCGATTACATCCGCCGTTACATCGTAAAGAAGCAAAAAAGCCTGCTATCTTTTGGATAGCAGGCTTTCCTTATTCTATATGGGGTGGCTGATGGGGCTCGAACCCACGACAACAGGAATCACAATCCTGGACTCTACCAACTGAGCTACAGCCACCGCAGGTAATATTATAACCACTGTCGTCTAATTCTGAGAACTCACCGGCAAATCTGTTGAGGTAAGTGCTGGGCGTGAAGTCATGATCTGCGCTTTGAAGCGTTCTTTGAGAAGATCGTAATAAGCTTGAGTTTCGGCTCTGCTCCACCATTGGGCATATTGCGCACGGTCCTGTTTGGCGGCTGCTTCAGCCGGTGCCATTCGCGGCACGATTTTGTTGATCCGAACCACGCTATAGCCCTTGGCACCCAGATCAACACCAACAAAGGTCGGTAAGGCGGCTGCATCCGCACGCAAGGCCGCGGTCAAAACCTGCGGTGGCGTGTTTTGGGGCTGATCGCGCGATATCACTACAGCTGCTGGCATGACGGCAGCGGCTGGCGATGCCTTCCAGGCCAGCAATTTTCCCATGCCCTCTTTCTTCGCCAGTTCGGCAGCACGGGCGGCAACAACGCGTTCATGCACAACACGACTCACATCGGCAAACGGCAGGGTTCGGGCAGGGATGTATTGAGTGACACGGCCTGCTGTCAATTGGTTGGGTGCTGTTTCAATCGCTTCGGTATTGCGCTTTTTTTCAATCGAGTCAGCACTGAAAATGGCAGCCAGAAATTTTGCATTGGTCAACACACCTGTTGTACCCGCAGCCGGTTGACGCAAAACATTGGTGGCCGTCTTGATCTCCAGCTTGAGCTTGTCTGCGACCGGCTTGAGTCTGTCGGACTGCTCATAAACACCATTGGTAAAGGCCTCGGCAGTCTCTGCAAACCTGGCTTGGGCTTGTTGCGTCTTCAGATCGGCCTCGATACCCGAGCGCAACTCTTCAAAGCTGCGCTGAACCGGTATTTTGATATCGGTCAGCTTGATGATGTGATAACCGAAATCAGATTCCACCACCGCACTGATATCGCCCTTTTTCATGGCGAAAACTGCATCTTCAAATGGTTTGACCATGGCGCCACGCGTAAAAAAGTCAAGGTCGCCCCCGTTGGCGGCGGAACCGGTATCTTGCGAGTTCTTTTTGGCCACATCCGCAAAACTGTCAGGCGATTGACGTACCGTCTTTAGCAATTCATCAGCACGTACTTTGGCTTTCTGGCGCTCAGCTGCAGGAGCATCCTTGGCGGCATTGATCAGGATGTGGCTGGCACGTCGCTCTTCCTTGCCACTGAGCCGTGCCGCATTTTGTTCGTAATATGACTTGCTATCGGCCTCGCTGATAGTGATGCTTTTCTTGACCGAATCCAGATCCAGCACCACATACTCGACACTGGCATGTTCAGGAGACTGGAACAGGGCCTGATTGGCCTTGTAAAACGCATCCAGTTCGGCATCCGTCGGGCTGACCTTCGAAGCAAAATCCGAGGCAGTGAAGCTGGCAATTTGCACCTCACGTTTTCCAAAGAAAGCATTCAATGCCACGTCGGCGACGCTAGCTGCCGCAAAACCTGTATCCCCCACGCCCGCTTCTACCTGCCGAACAGACAGGTCTTGCCGAACACGGGCTTCAAACCCTTCGGGTGTCAGGCCCTGGCTACCAACCAGTTGACGGTAGCGGTCCATGTCCAGCTTGCCATCGGGCTGGCGCAGGGACGCGATGGACGGATTCTCGTGCAAGTTGCGCGCGAGTCGGGCGTCACTGGTCGTCAGTTTGAATTTATCCGCAGCTTGGACCAGCACGCGCTCGTGCACCAATCGCTCCAGCGTGGCGAAACGGGCTGCCGGTGAATCCAGCAGTTTGGCATCCAGAGTGGGCATGGAGGCGCGCAGGCGATCCGATTCTGACTTGTGCACCGCATCCCATTCTCCCTGCGTGATGTCATGACCACCGACGCGGGCAACGACGCTACCCGCATCGCGAGACCGGTTGTAGCCATCAATGCCAAAAAGCACAAACGAAGGGATGATCAGCAAGAACATCACCGCCATCATGATCTTCGTATGCTTGCGAACAAAATCAAACATGCGCAAATTCTCCAATAATAAAAACAAAAAAGGCGAACATGATGCTCGCCTTTATCTGGATGGGTGGTGGGTGCTGACGGGCTCGAACCGCCGACATTCTGCGTGTAAGGCAGACGCTCTACCAACTGAGCTAAGCACCCGACCTAAACCGGCTATCAGTTCAAGGCGTCCTTCAACGCTTTGCCCGGACGGAATTTTGGCACTTTGGCTGCTTTGATTTTAATCGCGGCACCAGTGCGTGGGTTACGTCCCACACGCGCAGCACGTTTGCCAACGGCAAAGGTACCAAACCCCACCAGCGAAACAGAGCCGCCTTTTTTCAGTGTGATCTTGACTGCGCCAATGGCGGCCTCTAGCGCCCGGGTGGCGGCCGCCTTGGAAATGTCAGCATTTGTTGCAATGTGCTCAATTAGTTCGGTTTTATTCACAAAGAACCCTTGGTATGGAAACAGAGTTAATCGAATTGTCTCTTTAAAAAAACTTGCACTTGTCATGCCCCAGGTACTAAGAGCCGCGGGCTCCGATCTGACAACACAAGCAATAGCTTTGCAGCAGTGCGAATTGGAATTCTAGTCGGTTTTTTAGTGCTCGCCGAGTTCAATGCACGTTCATTGCTCGTAGATATTTCCGATTTACCGAGAAAAGACACATCGTTCAAAGTCGATATGGATTAGAGCGCACCCACAATGGCCAACCCGACGTCCTTCGTACTTGCAGCCCCCCCCAAATCCTGCGTACGTGGCGGCCCGTTCGCTGGATCAAGCACTTTTTCTATCGCTTTCATAACTGCATCATGCGCATCCCTGTGCCCCAAAAAGTCCAGCATCAAGGCGCCGCTCCAAATCTGGCCGATCGGGTTGGCAATGCCTTTGCCGGCAATGTCGGGCGCTGAACCGTGAACAGGCTCGAACAGTGAGGGGAATTTACGTTCGGGATTCAGATTGGCACTGGGGGCAATGCCAATCGTGCCAGTACAGGCCGGCCCCAGATCACTCAGGATGTCGCCAAAAAGATTGCTGGCCACCACCACATCAAAAAAATCGGGACGCTGTACAAAATGGGCACACAGAATATCGATGTGAAATTTATCCACTTTCACTTCAGGATAAGCCTTTGCCATTTCTACAACACGCTCATCCCAATACGGCATCGTGATCGCAATGCCGTTGGATTTGGTGGCGCTGGTCAAATGCTTTTTGGGCCGCGACTGGGCCAACTCAAACGCAAACTTCAACACCCGATCGACGCCAACGCGCGACATCACGGTTTCCTGCAGCACGATTTCGCGCTCAGTGCCCGCGTACATGCGCCCACCCACACTGGAGTATTCACCTTCGGTATTTTCGCGCACGATCAGCATGTCGATTTCACCCGGCTCGCGTCGGCTGCCATCACGCCGCACCACCGGCGCGATGATGCCCGGCATCAGACGCACCGGACGAAGGTTCACGTACTGGTCGAACTCGCGGCGAAACATCAGCAAGGAGCCCCATAGCGAGACATGATCGGCGATTTTGTCGGGCCAGCCAACCGCGCCAAAGTAGATCGCGTCGTGACCCCCAATTTGTTCTTTCCAGTTGTCGGGCAGCATCTGACCGTGCTTCTCGAAGTAATCCCAACTGGAAAAATCAAAATAATCAAACCGCAGGTCAATGCCAAATTTGCCCGCCACGGCCTCCAGCACGCGGACCCCTTCGGGCATTACTTCCTGGCCAATACCGTCACCCGCGATGACGGCGATTCTTTTTTGACTCATCAATGAAACCTCTGTAATCAAGCGTTAAAAAAATGGACCCGTCAGTCAGGTCCGACAGGCAACACAAGCCGGGGCTGACGCACCACCAAGGTTCCACGGCAAAAAACACGCGATCGACAGCGCGTAGCGAACGACCAAAAACTTCAGCGGTGGGGCCTGCGGCATGCCATAGCGTGCCATAGCGTGCCACGATAAAGCCAGTGCTCCAGATCAGCACAAACACCGCTGGCATGACCCGGATCAAGGTCCGATCATCACCTGCGGTCACCTGGCCCGCGCCCGAATTTCTGGCAAGGCTTTCTGCAGGTAGTACACCATGGACCAGACCGTCATCACCGCCGCCAGCCAGATCAGCCAGACGCCCCACACATGGGTGTCAATGAGCCCCAGCAATTGGCCGTCAAACAACAAAAACGGGATCGCCACCATTTGCACCACAGTTTTGAGCTTGCCAATCATGTGCACGGCCACGCTTTTGGCGGCGCCAATCTGCGCCATCCATTCACGCAGGGCGGAGATCGCAATTTCTCGGCCAATGATGATGAGCGCGACAAACACGTCAGCACGTCCCAGATGCACAAGCACCAACACGCAGGCACAGACCAGAAATTTATCGGCGACCGGGTCCAGAAACGCGCCAAATGCCGACACCATGTTGAGTTTGCGCGCCAGATAACCGTCAAGCCAATCGGTGGCCGCAAACACCACAAACATGACCGTCGCTATCAAATTGCGGCTGGCGGGCT
>DATCIC010000500.1:0-2728 GCA_036508025.1 Rhodoferax sp.
CGCTTCAAAGGCGCGTTAAAAAAAGAAAAGGCTTCATGACCAAGCCTTGATTATCGTGACAGTCGAATAAAATCAAAAATTGATTAACACTCCCTCCCCTGCGGCATTTGTATCCCTATGTCGCGTTCGCTGGGACTTGTCCTACCCGGACTTGCCAGCGAAACAGCCAAAGACACCATGAACGACGCACTGCAACAACCCGGCCTCAATAGCCTGTCTAAATCTTTTGAGCCCGCTGCCATCGAGGCTCATTGGGGCCCGGAATGGGAACGCCGGGCCTACGCCCATGCCGGCTACCGCGGCACCGGCCTGCCAAAAGACGGCGCCGCGTCCTTCGCCATCCAGTTGCCGCCGCCCAACGTCACCGGCACGCTGCACATGGGGCACGCGTTCAACCAGACCATCATGGACTCGCTCACCCGCTACCACCGCATGCGCGGTGACAACACGGTGTGGATTCCGGGCACTGACCATGCCGGCATTGCCACGCAAATCGTGGTGGAACGGCAACTGCAGGACCAAAAGGTCAGCCGCCATGATTTGGGACGAAAAAATTTCGTCTCAAAGGTCTGGGAATGGAAAGAAAAATCCGGCAACACCATCACCACCCAGATGCGCCGCATGGGCGACAGCGTGGACTGGAGCCGCGAGTACTTCACCATGGACCCCAAGCTGTCCAAAACAGTGACCGAAACCTTTGTGCAGCTTTATGAACAAGGCCTGATCTACCGTGGAAAACGGCTGGTGAACTGGGACCCGGTGCTGCAAAGCGCGGTGAGCGATCTGGAAGTCGAAAGCGAAGAGGAAGACGGCTTTCTGTGGCACATCCTCTATCCGTTTGCCGACGGCCCACAGTTGGTCGGTGGTGAATTGGTGGCGGGCCTGACGGTCGCCACGACCCGGCCGGAAACCATGCTGGGCGACGTGGCGGTGATGGTGCACCCGGAAGACGAGCGCTACATGCACCTGATCGGCAAACACGTCACCCTGCCCTTGTGCGACCGCACCATTCCCGTGATTGCCGACGACTACGTCGACAAAGCCTTCGGCACCGGCGTGGTGAAGGTCACGCCCGCGCATGACCAGAACGATTACGCGGTGGGCCAGCGCCACAAGCTGCCGATGATTTGCGTGCTGACGCTCGATGCCAAGATTGATGCGGTGGCACCCGCCGCTTATGTCGGCATGGACCGCTTTGTGGCGCGCAAGAAAATTGTCAAAGACCTCGAAGCCCTGGGCCTGCTGGTTGAGGTTAAAAAACACAAACTCATGGTGCCGCGCTGTGCCCGCACCGGCCAGATCATCGAACCCATGCTGACGGACCAATGGTTTGTCGCCATGAGCAAGGTCAGCCCGATTGACCCGACCGGCAAATCCATCGCGCAAAAGGCGATTGACGCCGTGCAGTCCGGCGACGTCAAATTTGTGCCGGAAAACTGGGTCAACACCTACAACCAGTGGATGAACAACATTCAGGATTGGTGCATCAGCCGCCAGCTCTGGTGGGGGCATCAGATTCCGGCTTGGTACGACGAAGACGGCAATGTATACGTCGGACGGGATGAGAATGAAGCTAAACAAAAATTCATTGCCTCAAAGCTTGCCCAAGGACAGATACTAGAAGCGATTACAGCCCGCATACTTGATAAGGCACCTCTACGCCGCGATGAAGATGTGCTCGACACCTGGTACTCCTCCGCCCTGGTACCGTTCAGCACCATGGGCTGGCCGGAAAAGACACAGGATTTCGACCTCTACCTGCCCTCCTCCGTGTTGGTCACCGGCTACGACATCATCTTCTTCTGGGTCGCCCGGATGATCATGATGACCACGCATTTCACCGGCCAGGTACCGTTCAAACACGTCTACATCCACGGCCTGGTGCGCGACGCGCAGGGCCACAAGATGAGCAAATCAGAGGGCAATGTGCTCGACCCGGTGGACCTGATCGACGGCATTGCGCTGCCCGAGTTGCTGGTCAAACGCTCTGAAGGTCTGCGCAAGCCCGAGACCGCGCCGGCCGTGCGCAAAAACACCGAGAAAGAATTTCCGGTCGGCATCCCGGCCTTTGGCGCCGATGCGCTGCGCTTCACCTTTGCATCGCTCGCCTCCTTGGGGCGCAGCATCAATTTCGACACCAAACGCTGCGAGGGTTACCGCAATTTCTGCAACAAACTGTGGAACGCCAGCCGCTTTGTGCTGATGAACTGCGAGGGCCAGGACTGCGGTTTGAACGAGCACTCGAAGGAAGAATGCGCCGTCGGTGGCACGGCGCACGGTTATCTGGACTTCAGCGCCGCTGACCGCTGGATCGTCTCGTTGCTGCAGCGCACCGAGACTGAAGTGGCAAAAGGCTTTGAAGAGTACCGCCTGGACAACGTGGCCAGCACCCTCTATGACTTTGTCTGGAACGAGTTTTGCGACTGGTATCTGGAAATCGCCAAGGTGCAGATTCAGGGTGGCGATGACGCCCAAAAGCGTGCCACGCGCCGCACCCTGATCCGCACTTTGGAAACCATCTTGCGCCTGGCGCACCCCGTGATTCCTTTTGTGACCGAAGAACTGTGGCAAAAAGTGGCGCCGGTCGCCGGTCGTGCGGGCGAATCGGTGTCGATCGCGGTTTACCCTCAGGCACAGCCCGAGCGCATCGACGAGGCCGCGCTGGCCTACGTGGGCAAACTCAAGCTATTGGTGGATGCCTGCCGCAACCTGCGCGGCGAGATGAACG
>DATCIC010000501.1:0-2151 GCA_036508025.1 Rhodoferax sp.
GCTTGAGGCGTTTGTGAGCTGCCACGTCCAACGCGGCATCGTCGCCAGCGGCGCCGTCTTCCAACGCTGGCGTGGCCTGTGCCGCCGCTGCCAGGGCCTCGGCCTCATTGAAGAACATGTCCTTCTGCTCGGTGCCGCGTGCTTCGCTCTTGGCGGCGAAGATCTTGCGCATCATCTTGTTGAGCCGCTCCTTGAGCAGGTCGCGCTCATTGCTCACAAAGCGCAATTGCGAAGCCAGTGTTTCCCGTTGCGAAAGTGCTGCCTGCAAGTCCTGTTGGAGAGCAGTGAATTCTTCGATTGTGGGCTGCAGCGTCATTGCAGTTTTTGATCGAATTACCTCTCAAAAAGTTCCTTCTCAACCCCTACAAATGAAGCATTTTGAAGATATTTTTCAGGCCGCTTTTTGATACGAAACCGCAGCGTGGCCACGCATCGCCGCAAGGTCAATTCCGTCGAGCAGCCAGTGCAGTTGCTGCACCGTGAGTTCGGCCACCGCGCTCTCTTTACCAGGCCAGACGAAGCGTGCGCCCTCGAGGCGTTTTTGCAGCAGCCAGAACCCGTTGCGATCCCACCCCAGTATCTTGATGCGGTCCTTCCTTCGGTTGCCGAACACAAACACGGCTTGCGCAAACGCGTCTAGTCCAAGTCCATGCTCAACCAAACTTGCCAGCCCGTTGATGTTTTTGCGGAAATCGATGGCGTCGCGGTGCAAGTACACGACTCTGCCGGGATTCAACGCGAACATGGCAACTGACTGAGCATTTGCATGACCCCAGACAACTCCTCCATTCGGGCTTGACCAAGGTCGACAGAAATCCCGTTGGGTAGTTGTACCTGGATACGCATCGATACCGCGGGCGATTTGCTCGCTGCGCCGCAAGCCTTTGTCGGCATCGCTACCGCCGCACTCGACGCACCTGCCTCGACTTGCACTGGAATAAACGCTTGCGCATCCCGCGCCGCCGTCTCACACACCGCTCGTTGCACGGTGATGGCTTTTCTGCTTTGAGACTTGGTTATCCACGTCCGAAGCAAGTTCGCGTTGATTCCGTGCTGCATCGCCATGCGTGCCACCGACACGCCGGGCATCATGCACTGGCGGATCAGCTCCTGCTTGACCTGCGGGTCATATCGGCACCGCCCATCACGCTTGTGACCAACCACTAATCCGCTCAATACCTCTGAGTTGTTCTGCATCGCATATGTCCACGTTGTTTACGTGGACACAAGCATCACGGAATTCACCTCCGGCCGATAGGGCGCGGTTAATTGAGCGCTTACCTTGGACCCAGCATCTGGGGGTATCACCCAAGGGGGTTTACCAGTCCGAGCGGAGCCCGGTCGATGGCAAACCGCGCTTGGTCTCATTCGCTCGGGTGCCAGACTACCCTTTGGTTGTTTCAGTAACGGCTGCCGTTGACGATGTACTTGAACCTTGGCGAATTCAAAGCTTCAACCTGGCAATGGTGGCTGTTGTCGTTTCGTTATTCGGCGTGCTACTGGGTTCCAGACTGATGCGTGCCATGACGTCGGAAGAAAAGAGTCGGCGCGAATTGGAACACCTGATGCTGACCGACCCGCTTACGGGCGTAGGCAATCGGCGGATGCTGACGCTTCGGTTGGATGAAGAAATTCTCCGTGCACAGCGTTACAGCCGCGCATTGACCGCTGTGTTCTTTGACTTGGACCATTTCAAGCGGGTCAACGATACATACGGTCATAAAGTGGGAGATTCGGTCCTCACCCGCGTAGCAGAGAGTCTTAGCTCCAACCTACGGCAGAGCGACCATATCGGGCGTTTTGGCGGCGAGGAATTTGTTGTCCTGTTGACCGAAACAGGCATTGAAGAGGCGATGACGTTGGTGGAGCGAATGCGCGCCGCTGTGGCTGCAATTCAAATGCCGGAGATGCAAGGCCAAATCACCATCAGCGCGGGCTTGGCGCAGTGGAGACCCGGAGAAAGCGGCGACATGCTGCTTCACAGGAGTGACCGAGCACTCTATCGAGCCAAGGAATCTGGTCGCAACCGCTCTCATACAGACCAAGATACTTGACTTGGCTCCAATCGCCTTCATGGCAATTGAGGCGGCGGACGCTAGTCAATGTGTGCGGTCTCAAGGGCGGATTTATTCATTGACCAAAGCTCAGAAG
>DATCIC010000502.1:0-2709 GCA_036508025.1 Rhodoferax sp.
CAAGACCGGCATATGGAACCGGTGCCGCCACTGCCACTGCCGCCACCTTCCTGGCCCGCCTGCAAAACATGCCGCCGCTGATAGAAGACGGCCTGTGGCCCGCGCAAATCATCGCCATCCGCAATCTGGAGGCGTCGCTCAAAGCCAACAAGCCGCGCGCCCTGATCCAGATGGCCACCGGCAGCGGCAAGACCTTCACCAGCATCATCGACACCGAATTCAAATCGACGCGCGGTCGTATCGCGTCGTCACCAACAAAGAGGTAATCAAATAATGGCAGGCTCAACTTTTCAGACCAACCCGTACGACTTATCCAAGTTGCTTGAAGACTGTCACAAGGGTGCCCTGCAATTGCCAGACTTTCAACGTAGCTGGGTGTGGGACGAAGACCGTATCAAAAGCCTGATCGCTTCCATTTCACGTGCTTTTCCCGTCGGTGCGTTGATGACACTGGATACGGGTGGAGATGTCAACTTCAAGCCACGTCCGGTAGAAGGCGCACCAGCCGCTGCCAAAGATGTAAAGCCACTTTCATTGCTGTTGGATGGGCAGCAGCACATGACCTCGCTGTATCAGGTCACCATGCGGGGCAAAGTGGTTGAAACAGTCACGCCCAAGAAAAAGAAGGTCAAGCGCTGGTTCTACATTGATATTCGCAAGGCGCTGGATCCATCAGTGGACCGCGAGGAGGCGATCATTGGCGTGCCGGAAGACAAGATTGTGCGCGGTGAGTTCGGGCGCGAAGCGGGGCCGGATTTGTCGTCTACCGAACGTGAATACAAGTTGCTTATGTACCCCGTGGCCAAGGTGTTTGACTGGGACCACTGGCAGGATGGCTTCGACCAGGCGTGGGCCGGTGATGCCAATGCCGCGGTGCGTGAGGAGTTCCGCCGCTTCAAGCGCGATGTGCTGGAGAACTTCAAGTACTACCGGGTTCCGGTGATTGCGTTGGACAGATCAACCTCGAAGGAGGCGGTCTGTGTGGTCTTTGAGAAAGTGAATACCGGTGGCAAGCCGCTTGATGCGTTCGAGCTGGTGACGGCGATGTACGCCGCTGATGGCCATGAACTTCGCAAGGATTGGTATGGTGACGACGTCAACAAGGGGCGGCATCGTCGGTTTGTCGATACCTTACGGCCAGCCGATTCATTGGCCGGAATCATTGCCAATGTTGGAAATACCGATTTCTTGCAGGCGGTCTCGCTGTTTTACACGCGTGAACGTCGGCGCGAAGCCGAGAAGGCTGGGAAGTTGGGTAAAGAATTGCCGGCAGTAACAGGCAACCGTCAAGCGCTATTGGGCTTGCCACTCGCTGCCTACAAGCAGTATGAAAAGCAAGTGGAACATGGTTTCTTGCAGGCGGCTAAGTTCCTGCACATGCTGCATATCTACAGGATTTTTGACCTGCCTTATCAGTCTCAGATCGTTCCTTTGGCGGCCATCCTTGCCGACATAGGTGAAGCATGGGAGCACGAGGCCAATCGCACAAAGCTGATTCGCTGGTACTGGAACGGCGTGTTTGGCGAGTTGTATGGTTCGGCGGTCGAGACGCGAATCGCGCGGGACTTCATGGAAGTTCCAGTCTGGTTGCTGGGCGGTGTGGAACCTTCTACGGTAAGCGAGACCATGTTCCGCGCGGATCGGCTCAAGACGATGCGCATGCGTTTGTCTGCGGCCTACAAAGGCGTCAATGCGTTGCTCATGAAGGAGGGCGCGCAGGACTTTCGATCTGGTCAAAAGTTTGACCACACCGTCTTCTTTGGCGAGAACGTCGATATCCATCACATCTTTCCCCAGGATTGGTGCAAAAAACAAGGCATCAAGCCCGCCGTGTTTGACTCCATCATCAACAAAACGCCGCTGTCGTTTCGTACCAACCGGATCATTGGTGGCGTGGCCCCGTCGGCATATTTAGGGAAGCTGCAAAAAGGCGATGCAGCGACCCCGCCTATCGAGCAACAAAGACTGGACGGCTATCTCCGTTCGCATTTGATCGAGCCGTCGTTGTTGCGTGGTGATGGTTTTGAAGCATTCATGGCGGATCGCCAGAAGCAGTTACTGGGTTTGATCGAACAAGCAACGGGTAAGTCAGCATATGCGGGTGATGTTGGCGAAGAAGGGGAGGATGACGAAGCCGATGAGGACACCGTTGAGGCTGAGATGACAATCGCGCCCTGATTCGTTGCGATAGAACGTGTTACCAATGGAATGCAACGAGGAAGTCAATTCAGCTGATAAGTTGCGAGACGCAACCACAGCACTTGAGCCCGACGCCAGAGCGCGCACGACCGGCGCCATTCGTGCTGACGGCACGGTGTCCATGGTCACGCTGGAGGAGTGGCACGCCGCTGTATCCGGGTTTGCGTTGACTCTGGCTGTGCCGCTGGATATTCGGGTTCATTTTGAAACCGCCAAGAACCTGTATCTGTATGCCTGGTTTGTGTACCGGTTTTATCCGGTGGCAGAACAGCAAGCCCTGGCCACGCTGGAGTTCGCCCTGCGCGAGCGCTTGGCCCGTAAGCGCGCCGACTATCGGGCTTCCATGGAGCACATTCGTGAAATGGAAGCGCGAGGGCTGAGCGAGATGTGGTTTGATGACTCGGCCATCGAGCTGATGTTGCCCCCGAAAAACGTACTCCATAGCTGATGGTCAAATTCAGACATTGGAGATTAGGAAATGAGCAAACGCAAAGACGGTCAAGAGCGGGG
>DATCIC010000503.1:0-2884 GCA_036508025.1 Rhodoferax sp.
GGTGCAGGGCGATGTGGCGCGCGCGCTGGACGCCGCACTGCAGTTGGGCGGCGTGTTCCCGCATCGGTTTTACCTGGAGCTGCAGCGCGCGGGCCGCAATGAGGACGAGGCGCATGTCGTGGCCACGGTGCAATTGGCCGCGCGCGCTGGTTTGCCGGTGGTGGCGACGCATCCGATCCAGTTTGCCGGGCCGGATGATTTTGAAGCGCATGAGGCGCGCGTGTGCATTGCCGACGGTGAAATTTTGAGCAACCCACGCCGGGTGCGCCGCTTCACGCGCGAGCAGTATTTCAAGTCCAGTGCGCAGATGCAGGCGCTGTTTGCCGACGTGCCTTCGGCCCTGGCCAACACGCTGGAGATTGCCAAGCGCTGCAACCTGACCCTGGTGCTGGACAAACCGCAGCTGCCGGACTTTCCGACGCCCGAGGTCAACGGCCAGCGCATGACGCCGGATGATTACTTTCGCTATGCCTCGCACGAGGGCTTGAAAGAGCGCATGGCCCATCTGTACCCGGATGCGGCGCAGCGCAGCCAAGAAATGCCGCGCTACCTGGCACGGCTTGAATTTGAGCTCAATACTATCGTGAAGATGGGTTTTCCCGGCTATTTTTTGATCGTCGGCGACTTCATCAACTGGGCCAAAAACAACGGTTGCCCGGTGGGGCCAGGACGGGGCTCCGGCGCGGGTTCGCTGGTGGCCTATTCGCTCAAGATCACCGACCTGGACCCGCTGCGCTACAACCTGCTGTTTGAGCGCTTTCTGAACCCGGAACGGGTTTCGATGCCCGACTTTGACATCGACTTTTGTCAGACCAACCGCAACCTGGTGATTGATTACGTCAAGAGCAAATACGGCAAGGACGCCGTCAGCCAGATCGTCACCTTTGGCACCATGGCCGCGCGGGCTGCGGTGCGCGACGTGGGGCGCGTGCTGGACATGAGCTACACCTTTTGCGATGGCATCAGCAAGCTGATCCCGAACAAGCCGGGCGTCAGCGTCAGCCTGCAGTTGCCGCCACCGGATCGAAAAAAAGACGATAAAACAGTCTACGCGGTGGAGGCTGAGCCGCTGCTGGCCGAGCGCGAGGCCAAGGAAGAAGACGTCAAGACCCTGCTGGAGCTGGCGCGCAAGTTAGAGGGCCTGACGCGCAACGTCGGCATGCACGCGGGTGGTGTGCTGATCGCACCGGGCAAGTTGACCGATTTTTGCCCGCTGTATCAGCAGCCCGGCAGTGACTCGGCGGTGAGCCAGTTTGACAAATACGACGTCGAAGCCATTGGCCTGGTCAAGTTCGACTTTTTGGGTCTGGCCACGCTCACCATTCTGGAGATTGCGCGCGACTTCATCATGGCGCGCCACAAGGGCCAGGAGAACTTCGCCTTTGAGAACCTGCCGCTGGACGACGCGCGTGTCTACAAGCTGTTTCAGGAGGGTAAGACCGAGGCCGTGTTCCAGTTTGAATCGCGCGGCATGCAGGGTATGTTGAAAGACGCCAAGCCGACCCGCCTGGAAGATCTGATTGCGCTCAACGCCCTGTACCGGCCGGGCCCGATGGACCTGATTCCGAGCTTTGTGGCGCGCAAGCATGGCCGCGAGGTGGTCGAGTACCCGCACCCGCTGGTGTCCGAGATGCTGAGCGAGACCTACGGCATCATGGTCTACCAGGAGCAGGTGATGCAGACGGCGCAGATTCTGGGCGGTTATTCGCTCGGCGGCGCCGACATGTTGCGCCGTGCCATGGGCAAGAAAGACGCCGATGAAATGGCCAAGCACCGCCAGATCTTCCGCGACGGTGCTGCCAAGAACGCCATCAATCAAGCCAAGGCCGACGAAGTCTTTGACTTGATGGAAAAATTTGCCGGGTATGGCTTCAACAAGTCGCACGCGGCCGCTTATTCACTGTTGGCCTACCACACCGCCTGGCTCAAGGTGCATTACACGGCCGAGTTCTTTTGCGCCAACATGACGGTGGAAATGGACGACACCGACAAGCTCAAGGTCTTGTACGAAGACGCTTTGAAAATGGGCTTGACGTTTGAGCCGCCCGATGTGAACCGGGGTGGCAGCCGTTTCGAGCCGATCTCGGACAAGGTGATTCGCTACGGCCTGAGCGCCATCAAGGGCAGTGGCCAGCAAGCGATTGAGGCGATTGTGGCGGCGCGCGAAGGCCGTGCCACCGGGCCCATGGGCGACGTCGCCGGACCGTTCAAGAGCCTGTTCGATTTTTGCGTGCGGGTGGACCGTTCGCGCGTCAACAAGCGCACGGTCGAGGCGCTGATCAAGGCCGGCGCCTTTGATGCCATTCAGCTCAACCGCGCCCGCTTGCTGGCGTCCACCGACCTGGCCTTTGAGTTCGGCGCCGCCGCACTGGCCAATGCCAACCAGGGCGGTTTGTTCGACATGGACGATGACGCGCAAGGGTCGAGCACGCAGGAGCCGGAGCTGGTGCAGGCCGTGCCTTGGGGTGTGAAAGAGCGGCTCACCTATGAGAAAACCGCCGTCGGCTTTTACTTGTCGGGCCATCTGTTTGACGAGGTGGCTTTGGAAGTGCGCCTGTTCGCCAAGCGCCAGATTGACGACCTGATTGACATCCGCGAGCCGCAGTTGCTGGCCGGCATCATCAACGACTTTCGCGTCATCAACGGTCAGCGCGGCAAGCTGGCGCTGTTCAAGCTGGACGACAAATCGGGCGTGATCGAGGCCCGTGCCGATGAAGCGCTGATCAATGCGCACAAAAACTTGCTCAAGGACGACGAACTGGTCATCGTCATGGGTCAGTTGAAACCGGATCGTTTCTCCGGTGGCATGCAGCTCACGGTGACGCAGGTTTGGGACCTGGAGCAGGCGCGCTGCCGCTTTGGCAAGTTTTTGCGGCTGGTGGTG
>DATCIC010000504.1:0-2888 GCA_036508025.1 Rhodoferax sp.
TGTTGCAGTCATGAATAGCTCCTTAAAAATGTATATACGTGTTTATACACAAAATGCAAGCAGTGTCAAGTAAATAGGGCGATACGCCCATGCAAATCAAGATGCCCATCATTCACACTGCACAAGCAAACGTATCCGGCCGCGCCCGGTCAAACACCTCGTTGGCCCACAGCATGACGATCATCTCGTCAGTGCCAATGTTGGTAATGTCATGCGTCTGGCACGGTTTCCACAATCTCGGGCTTGTCACCCGTGGTGACCAGCTCATGTGCCTGGCAGGTACCGCCAAATACCGATCAGCATGTGCAAAACTGCCGTCATCGCGAGGCCGCAGGCCGTGGCGATCCATGACCCCTGGAATACTTGTAGATTTCTTCCCTGCAGGTCCAAAAAGCGCACATTGGGCAGGCCCTGTAGTTGTCATCCCGGCCCCGGATCAAGTCCGGGGTTTCAGCACCCGGGATCCTTGCCCCATGGATTGCGGGTCAAGCCCGCAATGACGTTACCCCCTCACCAATAACACCATTGCCCGCCCAGCTGCGGCGCCGGCCATGTCAATGCCCACGTCGTACCAAGACGGATTGCGGTTTATGGCGAAAAACTGCAGGCCCTCGGTCAGCAGCGCCAAGCCCAAAGCCGCCAGAAATATCCATCGCACTGACCGCGACATAGGGGGCACTCGCGCAAGGTAAGCCATGCCAGCGAATAAGACGAAGTGCGCCACCTTGGTCAACTGCCAGGGTAGATGTGCGATGCGAAACGCCCAATCGCGCCAGGCGCCAGGCATCTGGGTGCCAACCAGCAACAGAACCAACAGCACAACCAGGAGACGCACGGCGGTTTGGTTTGTGATCTTCATAGCGCCTTCAGCAATTTGATAGCAAAGTTAACATATCGGCTTCAAACCGCCCCAACACAGCATCCCGAATTGGCTTCTAGCCGGCGTGTAATGCGCTTAGATAGCTATTATTTTTATAGCAATTGCCAGTGACCGCCTTTAGCGGGGCCAATGCGTTGCAAGCGCCCCGCTTCACGCAGTTTTCGGATGACTCGCTCAATGGCACTCTCAGATTTACCAAGATACTCGGCCAGCTCAGGAATGGAGGCCTGGGGCACCTCTTGCAATCGCGCAAGAACCAAATCTGGCGTTTTCCCCGGCGTTTTCCCCGGCGTTTTCCCCGGCGTTTTCCCTGAACTGCCCCACCCCAAGCTCTGCGCCAACCTGAACGTCAGCATCACACAATCACCCTGCACCGCCACGGTGGGCGGCTGCAAACCAGCCTCCTGCATCAGTCCGGCAATCTTCAGGGTGCCCCGGCCCCAAGTTTCAATAAGACCACGGCGGTGGAAGACTTTGGCTATCCACGGGTTCCAAGGCTTCGATTCGTGGGGTTGAAAGAGCATTTCCGGGGTGAACCCAAAATGCAGTTCGCCCGGGGAGATGATCTCCAGCCGGTCATCGTAGAGTGCGACCGCCACCGAGCCCGCCGCACTGGCATAGTCACGGTGAATAAAAGCATTTGCAAGCGCTTCGCGCACGGCTTCGGTCGGTAGTGCCGGTGTGTCGATGCGGGCCATCTGGCCGGGCACAATTTTGCCGGCCACCGGTAGCCAGTCAATCAAAAAGCGCTCGGCCCTACGCATCAAGGCAAAAGCGTTGCCCGCGTATTGGCGATTGTCCAGAAACTCGTCTCGTGTGGTGCCCTTGAAGCGCGCCACCCGCAGGTTCAATTGCGGGAACTCGGGCAGGGCAATATCGTCTTTGCAGAACAGCGCCACAGCCGCTCGTGACAATTGCTCACCCTGAACCAGCAAGCCCAGTCCGCGCAAGATACCCAAGGGGTCCCGTGTACCCGGGTCTTCCATGCGGCCTCGGCGAATGGCCTCTTCCAGGGTGACCACAATTTCGCGACTGTCGAGGCTGTCAACCTCACACCCCATTGCTGGCAGAGTTTCCCAGCGGTTGGTGGCATGCAGCCCTTCCATCAGCAGGCGCTGGTAGCTGGCACGCGGCATCACGCGCGTGGTGTTGAGCACCCGCTCGTAAGGCACACCCCTGAAAGAAACCGGGGCTTGCGTGGATCGATCAATCTGCACCAGCAGCACTTCATGCCCACCCTCTTGCGCATCGGCCAGCGGGATGCGCTGAAGCTGCGGAAACAAGGGCGGCTCGAACCCCTGAAATTCTTGAGCCAGCTCTTCAAGCGTGCGGTCGGTCACGCGCTGACCCACCACTTTGCCTGCGGGCGTTACCCCAAAAACGACATGCCCGCCCAGTCCATTGGCCAACGCACACAGGGTGCGGCAAGCGCGGTCTTTTTCGGCGGTGGACTTTTTGAGCTCCAGCGTCAGCGATTCGCCTGCGGAAACAAGCGTATGGAGGGAAGATAAGTTCATATCTGGTTGAGGATGATCAAGTTGTGCGTCCACGGCAATTGTCGCGCCAGTGGTGCGACAACTTCATCCCCTTGATAAGTCTCGAAAAACTTGCGCATTCGAAACAAGTTACTGCGTGTAAACCCCCGCAGCCCCGACTGTGTTTGGGCCAGGTGCGCGGCCAGCGATGCCGCCATCTCGCCGGTGTACTTGCCAATGCCGGTCAACTCCGGGGCAAAGTCGATGCCGTAAAGCAGTATTTTTTTAGTCAAATCAGCCTCTAGCCCCCGTGGCGCTTTCGCAAGCAGCTACAAATTATGAAGCAAAAATACCGGCCCGCAGCGCATGCATTTTTGCGCACCAGGCCCGTAAAGCTGTTCAAAGGCACCCAGCTCGCCCAGGCAATCAACACAATAGGTGGGCGCCACCTTGCCGGCTGGCGAATCTACCGTCCACTTGAAATCAGCGTCAGCGTCATGGGTCATGGCGCCAGCTACGCAATAGCGGCTGGA
>DATCIC010000505.1:0-4352 GCA_036508025.1 Rhodoferax sp.
CGAAATTGCCCCCAACCTCCCAAGCTGCCCGTGGCCGTCTGGATCAACCCACCGAAAAAGGAGTCCGACCTCAGCAAAAAATCAACCGATTGCACACTAAATTAATGCATCCCGGTGTCTCAAAGTCATTGACAAATTCCGAGCGCAGACGCCGCCAGTGTGCGTAATGCTCGCGACGGGTGGCACTATCGCCATGAAAAATGATCCCGTGAAAGGCCCTGTGCCCGCCATTTCCGGGGAGGATCTGGTTGCCACAGTTCCAGGCATTGGCAAAATCGCCAGCATGGAGGTCCATAACATCTCCAATGTGCCAAGTGACTATATGGACGAGGGTAGATGGCAATCGCTTCAACAAGCCACCATGGAGGCATTGCGGCGCCCTGAAGTGGCGGGTGTTGTGGTTTCCCATGGCACCGACACTCTTGAAGAAACCGCCTGGTTTCTCGATCTGACAGTCAACAGCCCCAAGCCAATCATTCTCATTGGGGCGCAAAGAAACGCCAGCGATTTTGATTTTGATGGGCCGCGCAATTTGTTGAATGCTGCGCGTCTATGTGTATCGAGTGAGGCACGAGAAAAGGGGGCGATGCTGGTCATGAATGGGCAGATCAATGCCGCCCGAGAAGTAATGAAGACCCATACCTCGGACGTGGAAACATTCAAGTCAGGCGACTTCGGTTTTTTGGGTAATGTGGACGAAGACCGAATTGTCTTTTACCGCAGCCCAACACGCCGTCAGTCAATCACCCTCAATGCTGGCAAATTACCGTATATTGAAATCGTGGCCATGTATGGCGGAGCGACCGGCAACATGGTTCGCGCGGCCGCTGACGCGGGAGCCAAAGGCCTCGTGATCCAGGGCCTCGGTTGGGGAAATGTCAATATGCCGATGTACACAGCAATTGTTGATGTCATCAAAAAGGGCATTCCTGTCGTGATTTCAACGCGTGTACCTAATGGGCGTGTGCTGCCGCATTACGGTTTCACTGGTGGCGGTAAAACACTCCAAGACGCAGGCGCCATCATGGCTGACAATCTTTCACCACAAAAGGCGCGCATTTTGTTGATGCTGGCTCTTCAGGCAGACAAAACACCAGCAGAAATAAAAAAAATGTTTGGCCGTTGATTTTTGCACAGCCAGAATTTGTCAATGACTTTGAGGCACCGGAATGGCAATGTCCTGCTTGGCCACGTATCGGCGATCAACTGCTCGACCAGTTCGCGCTCTCGCGAGGCGCGATCATCCAGCCCACAACATAGCGGCTGAAGATATCAAGGATGACGTACAAGTGAAAGCAGGTCTATTTCACCGGCCCCTTGATCTTTTGCATGGCAGTGAATTCTTCGATCGTGGGCTACAAGGGCATTGCGGTTTTTGGGCGAATTGCCTCTAAAAAAGTTCCCTTTTAGCCCTGCAAACGCTTGGCTAAGTGTCGCAACGAAGTTTGTCGAACTGGACTTCCTGGAACCTTCCGTTCGTGGCGGTTGGCTCACGTTGGGTATTCCGGGAGACCGTGACCGGTCATTCCGGCGGATCGTGACCGACGATTCTGATTTATCGTGACCGCTGATTCCGGTCGACCGTGACCGATTTCTGGGTGTGACTGGAATGACCGGTCACGACACCGGAATGGTCGGTCACGATGCTTGAATGATCTAACGCAGCGTCTGATGTTGCGCATATTTCCATAACTTGTGCGGGTACCCATGTTTGAACCACGCCCACAAAGGCGTGTTTGACCGCGTCACTTCAGTAAATGAATTGCATCGTTCTAAAAAAAATACGTAACTACTCAGCGCCCTATGAGACGGATGAGCGAAAATCCTGAGCAATGCAAGAACTACCCGATCTGAGCCAACTCAGCCACAGCGAGAAAGATGACCTGATTCGTCTTTTGTGGTCGATGCTTCAGAGCCAAGCCAAACAGATAGCCGCCTTGCAAGCGCAGGTGGCAGATTTGCAATCGAAGCGCAACAAAAACAGTCGCAACTCCAGCAAGCCCCCATCCAGCGATGGTTTGAACAAACCCGCACCGAAGTCCTTACGTATTGCGGGCCAAAATCCAACAGGCGGGCAAAAGGGTCACCCCGGCAGCACCTTGTGTCAAGCCGCGCAGCCCGACAAAATCGTTATCCACGACGTACCCGACCAATGCAAGTCGTGTCATCTCAAGCTGCCTTTTGCGTATGTCGCAGAAACCCGTCAAGTCTTTGATTTGCCGGCCGTGAAATATGAAGTCACCGAGCACCATTCTATGCAATCAATCTGCAGTTGTGGTCATGTGCATACCGGGCAATTTCCTGCCGGAGTCAACGCCACAGTGCAATATGGTCCCCGCGCACAAGCTGCCATGGTGCACCTCAATCAAAACCACGCCGTCTCGGTACAGCGCACCGCCGCGCTCATGCAAGATTTCTTTAGCCTACCGGTTAGTCAGGCAACGGTCGTCAAAGCAGCCCAAACCGGCGCAGACCTCTTGCGCCCTACCGTGCAAGTCATCGGTCAAGCCATTGTTGGCTCAGTCGTGGCGCATGCCGATGAGAGTGGCCTGCGGGTTGTCAAGAAGTTGCACTGGCTGCATGTGCTTGTCACCGACACACTGACGTGGATGGGTTGCCATCCCAAGCGTGGAGGTCAAGCGTTTGAATCCCTGGCCCTGCTACAGCAATTCAAAGGTGTCTTGGGTAGCATGACGGCTGGATACCCTACAAAGCCTTGGCGTGCCAACACGCCCTGTGCAACCAACACCACTTGCGCGAGTTGACCTACCTCTTGGAAGAGCAGCACCAAGCTTGGGCAGGTGACATGATTGAGTTGCTGACCCACGCCAACCACCAGGACAATCTGAACTGCTTTGATGGCAAAGCGCCGAGCTACGTAAGCGTCTAGCCATGTCATATTGATTCCTGCCCCCAAGCGGGTAAACATAGTGTCCACGATACAAGGAAGTGGACACTATGGAAACGAAGAGAGTGGCGCGGCGCAATCACAGCGCCGAATTTAGAGGGCAGGTTCTTGCTGCATGTCGCAAGCCCGGGGCGTCTGTCGCCGCGATTGCGATGCGCAATGGGTTAAACGCCAATGTGATTTACCGTTGGCTGCGCGCTGAGTCGCAAAAAACGGACATCGCGCAAGTAGCGCCGATGGTGGCGAGTCGAATGACAGAGTTCTTACCGGTACAACTGCCCCCGCCAGTTGCTGCGCCTGAAGCGGTGGTGTCCTCAACCGAGATCCGCATGGAGTTGCGCCGCGGTGGCTCCAGTGTCACAGTAGTCTGGCCACTGCAATGTGCTCAGGAATGCGCTGGCTGGCTGCGCGAGTGGCTGCGATGATTCGCATTGACGCCCTGTGGCTGGCGACGGGTCCGGTTGACATGCGCGCCGGAGCTGAGGGCTTGCTGGCTCGGGTTGTTCAAGTGTTCGGCGCCGCCCAAGCCCATCACGGCTACCTGTTCGCCAACGCGAGGGCTAACCGCATCAAGCTGCTGGTGCACGACGGTTTCGGCGTTTGGTGTGCTGCACGACGTTTGAACCAAGGACGTTTTACATGGCCGCGTGAAGTCCCTGCGTCAACAACGCCGATGACGCTGACACAGCAACAATTTGATGCCCTGGTGCTGGGTTTGCCCTGGCAGCGACTGGACGAAATGCAGGTCATTACACGCATGTAATAGACGGGGGTTTGCCAGCTAAAAATGGCAATTAGCACATGCCCTAATAGCGCATTACGAGTTTGTTTTGCACAATACAAACATGCTCAACGTGCACGAATTCAAAGCCCAAGACCTGCAGCGTCTGAGTCCCGATGCACTGGCCGAAGTGGCCACCAAACTGCTGCAGCATATCGCCGAGCAGAGCAAGCTAATCATCTCGCAAGCGCAGGCCATCAAGTTCCGCGACGTCAAAATCGAGCGCATCATGTTTGAGCTGACGCGCCTGAAGTCATGGCGCTTTGCGGCCAAGACCGAACGCATGAATGCCGAGCAGCGGCAATTGTTCGAAGAGACGCTGGCGGCTGACCAGGCCAGTCTTGAGGCCCAGCTCGAAGCTCTGCAGGGCCAGCCTGGTATCCAGGGCGGGCCTGCTGGCAAAGCGCCTGCGCGTCAACCCAAACGCCAGGCATTGCCCGAACATCTGCGCCGCGTGGACCATCACCACGAACCGGAGAACACCACCTGCGAATGCGGCCAGCCCATGGTGCGAATCGGTGAAGACGTGAGCGAGAAACTGGACATCGTGCCGGCTGAGTTCTTCGTCCATCGCCACGTTCGCGGCAAGTGGACGTGCAAGTGCTGCCAGACCTTGGTGCAAGAACCGGTTGCGCCCCACATCATCGACAAGGGCATGCCCGC
>DATCIC010000506.1:0-3854 GCA_036508025.1 Rhodoferax sp.
TGCCCCCCTCACAAATTGAGTTTCAGCAATGACGTCAGGTTGTGCGCCACCCGCCGCGAGGCACTCACCGTAAGCAGCGCCCGCCCCAACCTTGACCCGATCCAGGTCTCAAAGGCGCTGCATAAGCGCTTTGGCCGTTCGCTGAAGCTGCGCTCGGTGTCAGCCGGGGGCTGCAATGGCTGCGAGATGGAAATCAACGCCTGGAGCAACGTGAATTTTGACCTGGGCCGCTACGGCATCGACATCGTGGCCAGCCCGCGCCATGCCGACGCCCTGGTGCTGTCCGGCCCCATCACCCGCAACATGGCAGAAGCCCTGCAAATTTGCTGGGACGCCATTCCCGAACCGAAACTGGTGATTGCCGTGGGCGCCTGCGCCATCTCGGGCGGCGTGTTTGCCGACAGCGATGCGCTCGACCGGGAATTTCTGGACCGCTTCAAGCCTTCACTCTACGTGCCAGGCTGCCCGGCGCATCCACTGACGTTTATCTCTGGCATCATGGATTTGCTGGGCATTGCCGGGTAGGCCAAGGCTTCATTCAGCCAAAACACCATTCCGCCCGGGGTCGATTCGGTTGGCGGGATGGCTGAAAAAGACGGGTTACGGCTTAATAGCGATCTTGAGCACACCATCACGCTGATGGGCGAACAAGTCGTAAGCCGCGACGATGTCTTCTAGCTTGTACTGGTGCGTGACCATCACGCCCAAATCGATACGGCCAGACGCCACCACATTCATCAGGCGACGCATGCGCTCCTTGCCGCCCGGGCACAGCGCTGTATTGATCCTGTGGTCACCGAGCCCGGCGGCAAAAGCGGAAAGCGGTATTTTCAAATCGCTGGAATACACACCCAAGCTCGACAGGGTGCCACCGGGCTTGAGCACACGCAGTGCCGACTCAAATGTAGCCTGTGTGCCCAGCGCTTCAATTGCCGAATCCGCGCCGCGCCCATTGGTGATTTTCATGATTTCAGCGACCACGTCGCAGTTCGTGAAGTTCAGGGTCAAGTCCGCGCCCATTTTCTTGGAAATACCCAGACGGTGATCATTACCGTCGACGGTAATGATGGTGCTGGCACCGAGTAAACGAGCCCCAGCGGTGGCACACAAACCAATCGGACCTTGGGCAAAGATCACCACTGTGTCACCAATTCTGATGTTGGCGTTTTCAGCGCCCTTAAAACCGGTAGACATGATGTCCGGGCACATCAGTACCTGCTCATCGGTCAACCCATCCGGAATGGGCGCCAGATTGCCCTGTGCGTCAGGAACCAGCACATACTCAGCCTGCGTGCCGTCAATCAGATTGCCAAAGCGCCAACCTGCGGTAGCTTTTAAGCCGTGGCAACCACAAAGTCCGGAAGGAACAAGGTAGCTACCGTCCTGTGATGGCGCTCCATCCTGCGCTGCATAGGAGTTGAAATTGGGGCAAATTGCGCCAGCAATGACGCGCTGGCCTTCTTTGTAACCCTGAACAGCACTGCCCAGTTTTTCGATTACGCCAACAGGTTCATGTCCAATGGTCAGACCCTTGGCCACGGGGTACTCGCCCTTAAGAATATGAATATCGGTCCCGCAAATGGTGGTGGTTGTGATGCGGATCAACGCATCGTTGGGGCCAACGTCGGGGATTCGCTTGTCAACAATTTCAATGCGTCCGGGCTCTACAAACACGGCGGCTTTCATCATGCTAGACATATTTGCTCCTTTGGTAGTGAATGGGACTTCGAGCATGGCCCCTAAAGAGGAATTTTCGAAGCATATGAGTTCAGTGTATCTGGGTAAACCTTTATTTTTGGAGATCAATAGACTGGTGGTGAAAAAGATGAATCCGTTTCAAACACTGAACTCTCCTTGTGAATGACTGCTTCTTCCTCCGCTACGTTGACAGTAAGCATCAGCTCTCTCTTGCTCACTCGAATCATGAAAGTTAGCAATGGACACGATGCCGAAACCAGCCCCTTGAATCTTTGCCTTCTTGCTCGACTTCAAATAACGCTCGCCGGCAGGGGATGGGGTCGGCTACGCAATACGCCGACGCACCGCGCTCAGAATCCCGCGCAATATCTCAATCGGCGGCGGCGGGCAACCCGGTATCACCCAATCAACCGGAATCACATTGGACACACGGCCGCAACTGGCATAACTCTCGCCAAAAATACCGCCGTCGCAGCCACAGTCACCCACCGCCACCACCAGCTTGGGCTCAGGAATGGCGTCATAGGTGCGTTTGAGCGCGGTGACCATGTTGCGCGACACCGGACCGGTCACCAGCAGCAGGTCGGCGTGGCGTGGACTGGCGACAAACTTGATGCCCAGGCCTTCGATGTTGTAGTAGGGGTTGCCCAGTGCGTTGATTTCAAGCTCGCAGCCGTTGCACGAGCCGGCATCCACCATGCGAATCGCCAGCGACTGGCCCAAAATGGCCAGCACCTCGGCCTGCAGCCGCCCGATCTCGTTGGCGACGGCCTCCCCAATATCGGGTGCGGGCTCGGTGCGAATGCCGTTTTTGGCAATTTGCTTGACGATTTTCCAAATCATAAATCGTGGCCCGAGTAGCTGAGGTTGAACGACTTGTTGATGAGCGGAAAGTCGGGGACGATATTGCCGATGATGGCGTGCTCCAGCACCGGCCAGTTCTGCCAGGACGGGTCATGCAAATGGCAGCGTCGAATGCGCTGCTCGCTGCTGGCACCGCTCAGCTCCAGCGCCACAAATATCTCGCCACGCCAGCCCTCCACCCAGCCCACGCCGCGCGCAGCCTGCGCGGGCAAAACCAGCTCCTGGCGCAAGGGGCCTGCTGGCAGACCCGCAAGAATTTGCCGGATCAGTCGCAGCGACTCAAACACTTCATCAAAGCGCACGATCACTCGGGCTGCCACATCGCCATTGCTGTGCGTGACCATCTTGACCTGCAATACGTCATAGGGCGCGGCCGCATGATCACAGCGCAAGTCCCACGCCTGCGCACTGGCCCGCCCGGCCAGACCGGTCAGTCCCAATTGCGAGGCCAGCGCCGGCGTGACCCGCCCGGTGGTCATGAAGCGATCCTGCAGACCAGCATGCTCTTCGTAGATTGAACGCAAGGTCCGCACCTCGCGCTCCACGGCGTCGCATTGCCGGGTCAGTTGGTCAATATGAGCGCCATGAATGTCATGCGTCACACCGCCGGGCAGCACGCGGTCCATCATCAAACGGTGTCCAAACATTTCCTTGGACAAGCGCAGCCAGTCTTCGCGCAGACGCGAGAATTGGGCCAGGCCAAAGGCAAACGCTGCGTCGTTGCCCAGGGCCCCCAGATCGCTCAGATGGCTGGCAACGCGCTCGCGCTCCAGCATCAAGGCGCGCATCCACAAGGCACGCGGCGGCACCGCACAGGCGCAGGCCGACTCCAAGGCCATGCAATAGCCCCAGGCGTAGGCCACGGTGGAGTCGCCCGACACCCGACCGGCCAGGCGATACGCCAGCAGCGGGTCCAACTGGGTCATGCGCTGTTCAATACCCTTGTGCGTGTAGCCGAGGCGCTGCTCCAGGCGCAGCACTTTTTCACCGACCACCGAAAAGCGAAAATGCCCAGGCTCGATGATGCCGGCATGCACCGGGCCGACCGCGATTTCATGCACGCCATCCCCTTCGACGCGGACGAACGGGTAATCAATCAGCGCCGCATCCGGAAATGATGGCGGCGCCTCAACGGTGTGGCGCAGGGGGAAATAGTCCAGGGGCCAGGCACCGTGGTTCAACCACGGACGCTGGTCTTTGCTGCCCTTGGTACGAATGCCCGACAAGTCGGCGGCGGCCCGCTGCATTCTGGCGGCGGCGGGGAAAAAAGGCAGCAGGTCGGGATAAGTCAG
>DATCIC010000507.1:0-9132 GCA_036508025.1 Rhodoferax sp.
CGCCCGTTCTTGCAGGCCGCCATTCGTCGATGGCGGCCTGGGTAAACCAGATCGTGAAGTCGCCGCGCCGACGCAAGGCATCGTTGTACTCGGGCCAGTTGGTCACCTTGTATCTTGGCTTGGTGAACTTCTGGCGGCGGCTCTCACTGTGTTTGTAGGGCATCTGCTATTTATGAGCGTGAAGTCGAACCACATCATGCCATTTCGGCAAAATGGCGGCAGGTTGCCGATTTATGCTACAACGCGCATTCACACCCGTCGGCTGTTACGCCAGTCGCATTACCGGGCTTGGCGGTCACCGGTGCGTACGGTTTCGGCGAGTTCGGCCTTGACCTGTTCGCGAGTGACGCTCGACTGCACCTGCTTGGCCGGATAGCCGTTCGGAAACACCTCGTTGAGCTTGCGGCCGGTCTCCCCATCGGCCATGACGTCACCAGTGCGTACGGCTTCGGCGAGCTCGGCCTTGACCTGTTCGCGAGTCACTCCCGCGAAGGTCGTGGTGCTAGCGATCAAGCCGCAAGCGAGAATCAATGCAGTGGCTGCAAATTTGGTTTTCATGATGAATCCTTCTAAAAGTTGTTAGGCATTTCCGGGCAGGTCGGGCGCCATCGTGTCCCGCCTTGTCCAGCCTCGGTGAGTCGTCTATTTGGTGCCGGCTCATCGATGGGGTGAACTTTAGACTGGTTGCTGTAAATTAAAAACCACCTGGTCAGCAATTCATCATTGCTAAAAGTGGAATAATCAGAAGAATATTTGCTATTTTCTTCACTTATGGACCGTCTTTTATCAATGCGGGTGTTTGAGCGCGTGGTCGACGAAGGGGGGTTCGCGGCGGCTGCCCGTGCGCTGGACATGTCGCCGGCCGCAGTGACCCGCTTGGTTGGCGATCTGGAGAAGCATCTGGGAGCCCGGCTCATGCACCGGACAACGCGCAAACTGGCGCTGACGGATGCCGGTGAGGTCTATTTGTTGCGGGTGCGTGGCATCCTGCATGAAATCGATGACGCCGAGGCGGCGGCGGGCTCCAGCATGCAGGAGTTGCAGGGGACGGTTCATATATTGGCCTCTCCCCTGTTGGCAACCTATTTTCTGGCGCCTCACATTGCCAAATGGCGCGAGCGCTATCCCAAAGTTGCGTTGGATATCTCGGTTGACCCATTTCCCCAGTCGCGCGTGGATGAGTTCGATGTGACCTTCATGGCGGTTGACGAGGGCTACGACGCCAGTGTGGTGGCAAGGCCTTTGGCCCGCACAGAATGGATTTTGTGTGCTGCCCCCGCCTACCTGAAGCGCGCTGGGACTCCGCTCAAGCCACAGGATCTGGTGCGGCATGATTACCTGAAGTTTCCCTGGCAGCAGGGCGGCGGATCGAGCAACCGGCGTTTGCGCCTGGGTCCCCTGCAAGGTGCGGGTGAAGCGGTGGAGGTGGACATGCCGGTGGTCTTGCAGTCGGTCAGTTTTGACGTTTTGTACCGCGCCGCACTGAATGGCGCCGGCATTACGGTGTTGTCCCGTTTGCTGGTGGCGCCGCTTCTGGCCAGTGGTGAGCTGGTGCACCTGTTGCCCGATTGGATGTTCGGCCGTTCGACTATCTATGTTGCCGTGCCCTCGCGCAAGTTGATACCGGCGCGCACGCGCGCCTTTTTGACGTTCGTGAGTGAGCTCCCGGGGCGTGGTTAAACACGGGTAACACTTTGTCCAGGTTTCAGCGCAGCTAGTTGACCGTTAACCCATCCAGAAATTTAATTATTGAACTCACTGATACTCGCAACTGCTTGTTTGAAAAGGGCCTGCACCGAACCCGTGAAGATGGCGTCGATGCAGCCGTCGGCCATCCAGCGGCGATTACGCCTACGTGCAGCACTACTGCGACCTGATGTCGACCGACGTCGGCAAGTTCGCCAACATTGCCAATATGGTGGGCAGCAACTCGGTGGTGACTCAAGGACTTGCGGGGTTTCCTGGCGAAATACGCACCTTGAAATAGTGCTCTGAGAACCCAAGCACCGGTGCCGGGCTCCGAAGGACGCTAAAGATTCATTTAACTAATTGCTTTTTTGGGTGTTCCCGATTACATTAAACAGGCATAAATAATACCTCTTTAAAGAACAACCTATGCCTGCATCCTTTGTCACCACCATTGACCTACATCATTGGACTTGGCTGCAAGGTCTGATACCCTTGCAGCATTAGATTTGTCGGCCTCTTCTTTTTGAGGCGGACAGCGATGCACCAGTTAAAGGTGGTCCACAATCCCACAACCATGATGAATACCATTTTGGACAACTCCCTTGTTCCCCCGCTGGCTGCGCCTGTTGCCGCGTCCATGGAGCTGGTTTGCCCGGCTGGCAGCCTGCCCGCGCTCAAAGCGGCAGTTGACAACGGCGCAGACTGCGTTTACCTCGGCTTTCGCGATGCCACCAACGCGCGCAATTTTGCCGGTCTAAACTTTGACGAAGCCGCCATTGAGACCGGCATTCGCTACGCCCACGAGCGCGGGCGCAAAGTGTTTGTCGCGCTTAACACCTACCCGCAGGCCGCCAAAGCCGAGCTCTGGCAACGCGCGATAGACCGCGCCGCGCACAGCGGGGTCGATGCCGTTATTTTGGCCGACCCTGGCATGATGGCCTACGCCGTGAAACATCAGCCGCAACTGCGCCTGCATTTGTCGGTGCAGGGCTCGGCCACCAACTACGAGGCGCTTGATTTTTATTACCAGCACTTTGGTATTGCGCGCGCCGTGTTGCCGCGCGTGCTGTCGCTCACGCAAGTGGAGCAGGTACTTGAAAAAACCCCAGTCGAGATCGAGGTGTTTGGCTTTGGCAGCCTGTGCGTGATGGTGGAGGGGCGCTGTGCGCTCTCAAGCTACGTGACCGGCGAAGCCCCCAATACCAATGGCGTCTGCTCGCCGCCCAAAGCGGTGCGCTGGGTCGAAACGCCGCAGGGCCGCGAGTCCCGCCTGAACGGCGTCTTGATTGACCGCTACGCCACGGGCGAAAACGCCGGCTACCCCACGCTGTGCAAAGGCCGTTTTGATGTCGGTGATGAACACAACTATTACGCCATTGAAGAGCCCACCAGCCTGAACACGCTCTCCTTGTTGCCCGAGCTGATGCGTATCGGCGTGCGCGCCATCAAGATCGAAGGCCGCCAGCGCAGTCCGGCCTACGTGGCGCAAGTCACCAAAGTGTGGCGCGAGGCGATTGACAGTTGCCGCACCAACCCGCAGCTTTATGCCGCCAAACCGGCCTGGATGAGCAGCCTGGACAAAGTGGCCGAAGGCCAACAGCACACGCTAGGCGCCTACCACCGCCCTTGGAAATGAAGGACGCACGAAAAGCCGCCCCAGCGTTGTTGCGCTGTCTTGTCGTACGTTCCGTACTGTCTGCGCCAGCGCGCCTAGCTGAGACGGCTTTGCGTACGTCCTCAACATATTGAACTTCAAGATGAAATTAGCTTTAGGTCCGATCCTTTACTACTGGCCGCGCGACGAGGTGCTGGCTTTTTACGCGGCCGTGGCGCAGTCTCCCGTGGACATCGTCTACCTCGGCGAAGCGGTGTGTTCGCGCCGCCACGAGGTGCGGCTCAATGACTGGCTCGACCTTGCCGCCGCTCTGCGCGATGCCGGCAAAGAGGTGGTGCTGTCAACCCAGGTGCTGATCGAATCCGGCGCCGATGTGACGGTGCTGCACAAAATCACCGCCAACGGTCAGTTCATGGTCGAAGCCAACGACATGGGCGCGGTGCATTGCCTCGAAGGCAAAGCGCTCTTTGTCGCCGGGGCGCACCTGAACATCTACAATGTGCCGACGCTGCAATGGATGGCCGCTCTGGGCATTGGGCGCTGGGTCATGCCGCTGGAGATGGGGCGCGACGATCTGGCGCTGCTGCTGGCCGGCTGCCCGGCCGGTGTGCAAACCGAGGTCTTTGCCTATGGCCGCATGCCGCTGGCTTTTTCGGCCCGTTGCTTCACCGCGCGCCACTGCAACTTGCCCAAGGACGATTGCCAGTTCAAATGCATTGAGCACCCGGACGGGCTGATGATGCGCACGCGCGAGAGCGAGGAGTTTCTGGTGCTCAACGGCATTCAGACCCAGTCGGCCCGCGTGCACAACCTGCTGCCCGAGCTACCGGCCATGCGTGACATGGGCGTGGATGTGGTGCGCATCAGTCCCCAATCGAAGCACACGGTGCGTATCATTGAACTGTTTCAGGATGTGATCCAGGGGCGCGCCGAGGCGGCCGCTGCCAATGCCGAGCTGCTTGGCCTGATGCCCGAGAAACCCTGCAACGGTTACTGGTACGGACAACCCGGGCTGGAGCAGGTGGCGCCCGCTGCTGTTCCAATGCCTGCTTAAAGGAGTCTCAGATGAGCGAAAAAACATGGGCCATTCCCGCCCCGGTCGGGCAACTGTTGGGGCGGCTGCCCGCATTCCCGGGGTCGATGATGTTTGTGGCCGGCCTGAACCTGGCGCTGACCAAGAAACTCAACCCTGACGTGACGCCGCTGCTGATCGGAAAAAAGCTGCGCCTGTGCGTGACCGATGCCCAGTGGGCCTTTGATTTTGAGTGGAAGAACGACCGCTTTGTGGCCTGCGCTAAAGGCGGCACAGCCGACCTCACCATCAGCGCCAGTGCGCATGATTTCGTGAAACTGGCACGGCGCCAGGAAGACCCCGATACCTTGTTCTTCAACCGCCGCCTGGCGATGGAGGGCGACACCGAACTGGGTCTGCTGGTGAAAAACACCATCGACGCCATCGAGCTGCCGGTACTGGATCTGGAGCCGTTCAAACCGGCACAGGTGCTGGCCAGGTTGCGCGCCCGCTGGACGCCACGGCAATCCCATTGAAACGCATCATCGTCGCCATCTCGGGTGCCAGCGGCGCCGTTTATGGTGTGCGCTTGTTGCAGATGTTGCGTGGCATGCCCGGCGTGCAAACCCACTTGACGGTGTCCGAGGCCGGTTGGCTCAACGTGCAGCAAGAGCTGGACATGGCGCGCACCGATGTGCAAGCCTTGGCCGACGTGTTTTACCCGGTGCAAAACGTGGGCGCAGCGATTGCCAGCGGCTCGTTTCAATGTGACGGCATGGTGGTGGCGCCCTGCTCCATGCGCACGCTGGCCGCCGTGGCGCTCGGCCTGTCCGACAACCTGATCACGCGCGCGGCTGACGTGATGCTCAAGGAACGGCGTCGCCTGATCTTGATGGTGCGTGAAACCCCCCTGAACCTGGCGCACCTGCGCAACATGACCAGCGTGACCGAGATGGGCGGCATCATATTTCCGCCAGTTCCTGGTTTCTATCACCGCCCACAGTCGATAGACGAGATGGTGGATCACAGCGTGAGCCGGGTCGTTGATTTGCTGGGTCTGCCGCAAGCCAACGCGGCGCGCTGGCCGGGCCTCGCCTCATAGACCGAACGTTCCTTCCCTTCATTTCACCGCCGTCATCACAGCGCCCTCAACACCATGGCCTACCGCGACCTCAGAGACTTCATCACCCAACTGGAACACCTGGGCGAACTCAAGCGCGTCCAGGCCGAGGTTTCGCCCTATCTTGAAATGACCGCCCTGTGCGACCGCACCTTGCGCGCGGGCGGCCCCGCTTTGCTGTTTGAAAACCCCACCGGCCACAGCACGCCGGTGCTGGGCAACCTGTTTGGCACGACACGCCGGGTCGCTTTGGGCATGGGCGTGAACGACGTGAGCGAGCTGCGCCAGTTTGGCCATGTGCTGGCCACCCTGAAGGAGCCGGAAGCACCCAAGGGCTTCAAGGAGCTGATCGGCATGGGCAGCCTGGTCAAAACGCTGTGGAACATGGCGCCCAAAGAGTTGCGCAGCGCACCGTGTCAGGAGATCGTCTGGGAAGGCGCGGACGTGGACCTGTCGCGCCTGCCAATTCAGCATTGCTGGCCCGGCGATGTGGCGCCGCTGATCACCTGGGGCCTGGTCATCACCCAAGGCCCGCACAAGGCGCGGCAAAACCTGGGCATTTACCGCCAGCAGGTGCTGGCGCGCAACAAAGTCATCATGCGCTGGCTGGCCCAGCGCGGCGGCGCGTTGGACTTCAAGGAGCACGCGGCCCTTAATCCCGGTCAGCCCTACCCGGTCTGCGTGGCCCTCGGCGCGGACCCGGCCACCATTCTGGGTGCCGTGACCCCGGTGCCCGATTCTTTGAGTGAATACCAGTTTGCCGGCCTGTTGCGCGGCAGCCGTACTGAATTAGTCAAGGCCCTGGGCAGCGAGCTGCGCGTGCCGGCCTTTGCAGAAATTGTGCTCGAAGGCCACATCTACCCCGACGCTTCTCACGCCAGCGGCTTCGAGCACGCGCTCGAAGGCCCGTATGGCGACCACACCGGCTACTACAACGAGCAGGCCGAGTTCCCGGTGTTCACCATCGACCGCATCACGCAACGCCGCGATCCGATCTACCACTCCACCTACACCGGCAAGCCGCCCGACGAGCCCGCCATGCTGGCGCTGGCCTTGAACGAACTGTTTGTGCCGCTCTTACAGCGCCAATACCCCGAGATCACCGACTTCTACCTGCCGCCCGAGGGTTGCAGCTACCGCCTGGCCGTGGTGCAAATCAAGAAGTCCTACCCCGGCCACGCCCGCCGTGTCATGTTTGGCATCTGGAGCTTTTTGCGCCAGTTCATGTACACCAAGTTCATCGTGGTGGTCGATGACGACGTCAACATCCGCGACTGGAAGGACGTGATCTGGGCTATCACCACACGGGTCGACCCGACGCGCGACACGCTCCTGGCCGACAGCACACCGATTGACTACCTCGACTTTGCTTCGCCCGTGAGCGGTCTGGGCAGCAAGATGGGGCTGGACGCCACCAACAAATGGCCGGGTGAGACCAGCCGCGAGTGGGGCCGGCCCTTGACCATGACGCCCGAGGTGACCGCCAAGGTGGATCAGTTGTGGCAGACGCTGGGTTTATAAGCCAAATCGGCCTCTAGCCCCCGTGGAACGTGCGCATGAAGCTATCAATTCGGGAGTTATTGGTCTACCCCTTGACAGCTAAAGTGGACCCAAGTGGCAAGACAGTTTTTCAGTTAATTTAAGCTGTACCCCAGTTGTTCCATCAGTCGCTCGGCATCCATCATGGCCGCTTCGGCCTTTTGCACTCGCCCCATTTTTTGATAGACCAGGCTCTCAGCTGCCGCCGTTTGCAGGGCGGCGGCCGAGTCGTATCAGAAATCGGCTTTGCTGCGTTGGAGGATGTTCAGCGCTTCTTCAGTTGTCATAGCGGTGGAACCCCTGTTTTTGCGCCAACTGCGCGTTGCGATTCTTGGCGTCCATCAAATCCGGCCGGCGCAACAAGGCACAATGAGCAATCGCAAAACCCACCATGACACTCTCTTGGACTATGAACTTGCAAACCATCACCCCTGAACCCTGCTTGCTGGGCGAATCGCCGTTTTGGCACCCGCACGAACAACGGCTGTACTGGGTCGATATTGCGGGCCGAAAAATCCTGCGCACCCAGCCCGGTCTGAGCGCGGTTGAGACCTGGACCATGCCCAGCGAGCCCGGCTGCATCGCACCCGCAGCCCGTGGTGGCCTGGTGATTGCGCTGCGCCATGGCGTGTTCCGCGCCCGCGCATGGGGCGGGCCGCTGCAACACATCGCCACGCTCGATTACGACCCGCAGCACCTGCGCGCCAATGACGGCAAGTGTGACGCGCTGGGGCGCTTCTGGATTGGCACGCTGGACGAGAGCCGGGTGGCGCGCAATGCCGCACTTTATTCGCTGGACTGCCGCACCGGCGCCCCGCCGCAGATTGAGCGCCAGCTCGATCAAACCGTGTTGCCCGCCACCACCGCCAACGGTCTGGCCTGGAGTCCAGATGACCGCACCCTGTACTGGGCCGACACCCCCAGCCATGCCATTCAAGCCTGGGATTACGACCTGGCGCGCAACTGCCTGGCCGGGCGGCGCACCTTTGCCCAGTTTGCGCCCAAGCCGCCTGGCTGGCAGTTTGACGGCGCGGTGAACAACGGCGGTTACCAGGGCCGCCCGGATGGCGCTGCCGTTGACGTGCAGGGCAATTACTGGGTCGCCATGTACGAAGGCCGCCGCGTCTGCCAACTGGCGCCCGACGGCACCTTGCTGGCCGAGTTCGCCGTGCCCGCGCAATGCCCGACCATGCCCTGCTTTGGTGGCGAGGACTTGCAGACGCTCTTTGTCACCTCGGCGCGCCATGGCCGCGGTGCGGCCGAGTTGGCGCACCTGCCCGAGTCGGGCTGCGTGTTTGCCATGCGCGTCAGCGTCCCCGGCCTGCCGGTCAACTTCTTCGTCGACTAGCCCTTACCATTGGCACTATCTCCCAACGCGCCATCTCCGGCCTGCACCTTATGGACCCACTGCATCAGATCACCGAGCGCATTCGCGCCGCTAGCGCCCACCGCACCCCGTTGCGCATTCGCGCGGGCGGCAGCAAAGACTTCTATGGCCAGTCGCTTGCGGGCGAGCTGCTCGACCTCAGTGCGTTGAGCGGCATCATCAGTTACGAGCCCAGCGAGCTGGTGGTCACTGCGCGCGCAGGCACGCCTTTGACCGAACTGGAAGCCGCGCTGGCGGAGAAAGGCCAGTGCCTGGCCTTTGAGCCACCGCATTTTTCACAGCTTGGCACCAGCAACACGGGTGCCACCGTCGGCGGCATGGTGGCCGCTGGCTTGAGCGGCCCGGCCCGTGCCAGCGTCGGCGGCGTGCGCGACTATGTGCTGGGCGTCAAGCTGCTCAACGGCCGCGCCGAGCTGCTCACTTTTGGCGGCCAGGTGATCAAAAACGTGGCGGGCTACGATGTCTCGCGCCTGATGGTGGGCGCCTTGGGCACGCTCGGCGTGCTGACTGAAATCTCACTCAAAGTGCTGCCGGTGGCCCCCTTTGAGACCACTTTGATGGCGGGTGGCATCCCGCAGCCAGCCGCCCTGGCCTTGCTGCAACGCTGGGGCGGCCAGCCCTGGCCTCTGAACGCCAGTTGCTGGGTGCATGACGACAGCGTCAGCCCGGCGCGTGACACCCTGTTTGTGCGCCTGCGCGGCGCTGCGGCGGCGGTGGCGGCGGCCTGCCCGCGCTTGCTGGCAGAGCTGCAGGCGGCCGGCTTTGAGGCC
>DATCIC010000508.1:0-2219 GCA_036508025.1 Rhodoferax sp.
AATTTGCCGGCAAAGTGCTGGATGGCCGCCACCGAGATACCGGCCTCCGTCGGCGAACAGGGGCCGGGCGAGATCACCAGCCGGTCCAGCTGCCCCGCCGCGAGTCGCGCCTCAATCTCATCGAGCGTGATTTCGTCATTGCGCGCCACCGTCACCTCTGCGCCCAGCTCGCCCAGGTACTGCACGATGTTGTAGGTGAAGCTGTCGTAGTTGTCAATCATCAAGAGTTTCATGCGTCTGTCCGTTCGATAGTTATGGCGCCCCAATGGCACTGTCAGCAACCGGCGCGTACACCGAAAACCGGTCCCGCCCGGCCGCCTTGGCCTGGTACATGGCGGCATCGGCGTGCTGCGTCAGTTCGGTCTCGTCACTGCCGTGCTCGGGGTAGAGGGCGATGCCCGTGCTCGATGAAATGGTCACGCTTTGCCCTTGCGACAAGACAAAGGGCGCAATCAAGGCGTCGTGAATTTTCCGGGCAACAGCGCTTGCATCCGGTGCCGCCTCAATGACGGACAGCAGCACCACAAACTCGTCACCGCCAACGCGCGCAACCGTGTCGGACTCGCGCACGCAGGTCTGCAAGCGCTGCGCCACGGCCTGCAGCAGTTCATCGCCCACCGCGTGGCCAAAATCATCATTGACCGGCTTGAACTTGTCCAGGTCAATAAACAGCAATGCCAGGAGCGTCTTGTTGCGCCTGGCATTGCTCAGTGCCTGATGCAGCCGGTCACCCAGCAAGCGCCGATTCGGCAAGCCCGTCAGTGCGTCATAGAAGGCCAGTTTTTCAATCGCTGCCTGCGCCGCCTTGCGGTCCGTGAGGTCAACATGGGTACCCACGTAATGCGTGACCTCGTGCTGTTCGTTGTGGACCGCAGTGATGCTGAGCCAATCCGCAAAAAATTCGCCATTCTTTTTGCGGTTCCACACTTCACCCTGCCAGGCGCCGTCGCGCTTGATGCGCTCCCACATGGCGGCATAAAAAGGCTGCTCATGCCGACCTGATTTAAAAAGTCGTGGCGTCTGCCCCAGCGCTTCCTCTGCCGTGTAGCCAAACAGGCCGGCAAACGCCCGGTTCACCCGCAGAATAACCTTGTCTGGATCGGTCACGACAATGCTCTCTTGACAGTCAAATGCGGCGGCGGCAATGCGCAAATCTGCCTCCCGCTGCTTGCGCTCGGTCACGTCCTCGGTCGTGCCAATCAGACGACTGGGCGCGCCCTGCGCATCGCAATGCAGCGTCGCGCGATTGCGCATAAAGCGCACCTGACCATCCTGACGCCGAATCTGAAACGTCAAATCAAACGCCTGGCCTTGTTTGATCGTGACACGGGTTGCGTCCTTCATGCGTTGCAGCTCCCCTGGCAAGAGGAGCTGCTGCCAGTCGTTATTGAGTGCATTGACCGTTTGGGGGTCCAAGCCAAACAAATGAAACACCGCCAGGTCCCAGTGGTAGCGCCGGGTTTTCAGATCAAGCTCCCAAATGCCGACACCGGTGGCCTGCGTTGCCAGCTTGAGCCGCTGATCGATCAGTCGCTGCTGTAGCCGTTGACGTTGATAGATGAAGAGGCCCGCCATGCACAGCAACACGAATAGCGCGTACACCAGAAGCTGGTTCCTGACATCGCGCTGCCAGGGCGCAAACAAGGTATCCCAGCCCCGGCTGAGGGACACGACCAGCGGTTTGTCCATGGCCAGGCCGGCCGGCTGGATAGTGCGCAAAACGGAGAGTCGCTTATCACCGGAGGAGATGGCGATGCCCTCGAAATAGCTGACCGGGCGCTTGCTGGCCAAATGCTGGCTGAAAAAGGACCCCGGCACCGCAACATTCTTGCCGATGACGCCAGCCAACGCGGGCTGACTGACAAATATCTGGCCATCACCGTGCACCAGCATCGCTCGCATGTCGTCGGCATATCGCACCGAATTCAGCAATATCTGAATGTCCACCGGATCGACCATGGCGGACACCACGCCAGCGAATTCACCCTGGGAACCGACGATGGTGCGGGTCACGCCGATGACAAAATTACCCAGAACTGTTTTGTACGGTGAACTGACAAAGACGGTTTGGGGACTCAAGGAACGTAATGGGGCCTGAAAGTATTCCCGATGCTGCCCATCAATCCCGATCAACTCGTCACGGCTCGACAGGGTGATGGTGCCCTTGGCATCCAGCACCAAAAAGGTGAGGACCGAAGGCATCGAGGCCGCCATGCTTT
>DATCIC010000509.1:0-2540 GCA_036508025.1 Rhodoferax sp.
GCGCCAAGCCGATGTGATCGGGGTGCATGTGGGTCACGATCACGCGCAGGATCGGCAGGCCGTCAAGCTCATTGGCAAAGACCTGCTCCCATTGCGCCTTGGCGGGCTCGGAGCTGATGCAGCAGTCCACCACGCTCCAGCCGGGCTGGCCGTCGATTTCATCGCGCAAGAGCCACAGGTTGATGTGATTGAGCGCAAACGGCAAGCCCATGCGCAGCCATTTCACGCCCGGCGCCACCGTGACGGCCGCACCGGGGGCAGGCAGGGTGTGGCCCAGCGGGTAGTGCAAGTGTTTTTCAAGAGCGTCGGCGACCGGGTTGGCGCCAAGGGGTTCAGGTGGTTTCAAGCAGGCTCCAGTTTTGCGACATAATTGACGTTTACGTAAACGTCAACCAAGGTCGGCATTCTAGGTGGACGCGCCCACCGCTGCTGTCACCAAGGTTGGTCACCACTTATGGCACTCACTTACAACATCAGCGACCTGGCCAAGGAATTTGACCTGACTACAAGGGCCATGCGTTTCTATGAAGACATGGGCCTGTTGCAACCCGAACGCACCGGCCCCGGCGGGCGTTCGCGGGTCTACAGCGGGCGTGACCGCACCCGTCTGAAGCTCACGCTGCGCGCCAAGCGCCTGGGTTTCAGTCTGAGCGAGGCCAAGGAAATCATTGACATGTACGACAGCCCGCGCGATACCGGCGCGCAGCTGCAGAAATTCTTGCTGGTGCTGGCCGAACACCAAAAACAGCTCGAAGCCCAGATGACTGATCTGCAGGCTAACCTCGATGAACTTAAAGAGCACCAGCGCGAGGCGCGTGCTCTGCTGGCCGCCAGCAACAAGAAGTCAGCCGCCAGCCGCAGCGCGGCCAAACCATTAACTCAACCCAACGGAGACAAAAAATGAACCTGCCCGGACTCAACTTCCAACTCGGTGAAGACATTGACGCGCTGCGCGACACCGTCTACGAATTTGCACAAAAAGAGATTGCGCCGCGCGCTGCAGCGTTGGACAAAAACGACCAGTTCCCGATGGACCTGTGGCGCAAGATGGGAAACTTGGGCCTGCTGGGCATCACCGTGGGTGAAGAATATGGTGGCGCCAACATGGGCTACCTGGCGCACATGGTCGCCATGGAAGAGATCAGCCGCGCCTCGGCTTCAGTGGCCCTGAGCTATGGCGCGCACAGCAACCTGTGCGTCAATCAGATCAAGCGCAACGGCACGCCCGAGCAGCGCCAAAAATACCTGCCCAAGCTGATCTCGGGTGAGCATGTCGGCGCCTTGGCCATGAGTGAAGCGGGTGCCGGCAGCGACGTGCTGTCGATGCAGCTCAAGGCGCAGGACAAGGGCGGCTATTACCTGCTCAACGGCAGCAAGTTCTGGATCACCAACGGCCCCGATGCCGACACGCTGGTGGTGTATGCCAAGAGCGAGCCTGAGCTCGGCGCGCGCGGCGTTACCGCGTTCCTGATCGAAAAAGGTATGAAGGGCTTTTCGATCGCGCAAAAGCTCGACAAGCTCGGCATGCGCGGCTCCAGTACCGGTGAACTGGTGTTCAACAATGTCGAAGTGCCTGCCGCCAACATCCTGGGCGGCCTGAACAACGGGGCCAAGGTGCTGATGAGCGGGCTGGACTACGAACGCGCCGTGCTCACCGGCGGGCCGCTGGGCATCATGCAGGCGGTGATGGACAACGTGATTCCCTACATCCACGACCGCAAGCAGTTCGGCCAGAGCATTGGTGAGTTTCAGCTGATTCAGGGCAAGGTGGCGGACATGTACACCGTGCTGCAGGCCGGGCGCGCGTTTGCCTACACCGTGGCCAAGAACCTGGATTTACTCGGGGTGGAGCACGTGCGCCAGGTGCGCAAGGACTGCGCCTCGGTCATTTTGTGGACGGCAGAAAAGGCCACGTGGATGGCCGGCGAGGGGGTGCAGATTTTTGGCGGCAATGGCTACATCAACGACTACCCGCTGGGCCGTCTGTGGCGCGACGCCAAGCTGTACGAGATTGGCGCGGGCACCAGTGAGATTCGCCGCATGCTGATCGGGAGAGAGCTGTTTGCGCAGACTTCCTGACTAAGATCGACCCATGAACACCTCCCTGCAAGACCTCTTCGCCCACAACCGCGCCTGGGCCGCGCAGATGGCACTGGAGCGGCCGGGCTTCTTTACCAAGCTGCAAAGTCAGCAGAATCCCAAATACATGTGGATTGGCTGCTCCGACAGCCGGGTGCCAGCCAACCAGATCACGGGGCTGGCGCCGGGCGAGGTGTTTGTGCACCGCAATGTCGCTAATGTGGTGGTGCATTCTGACCTGAACGCCTTGTCCGCCATCCAGTTTGCGGTGGAGCGCCTGAAGGTGGAACATGTGCTGGTGGTGGGGCATTACGGCTGCTCGGGCGTGCAGGCGGCGCTGGCCGGTGCGCGCATCGGGCTGGCGGACAACTGGCTGCGCCATATTCAGGACGTGCGTGACCGGCACCACGCGCTGCTGGCAGACTTGCCTGAGCATGCGCGCTATGACGCGCTGGTGGAGC